>JAFTBL010000024.1 GCA_017455225.1 Oscillospiraceae bacterium | reverse complement strand
TACGCCGAGGCGGTGCGGATCCCTGCAGGCGTCACCGTGGACGGCGGCGAGGGCGTAGGTCGGGTGACCAAGCCGGGACTTGACCAGCCGGTGGGCGCGGCGGCCATCAACTCCACGCCCCGGCGGATGATCGAGGAGAACGTGGCGGCGGTGTGCGCCGCAGCGGGCTATACCGGCGGCGTGGCCGTCACCGTGTCCATCCCCGGCGGGGCGGAGATCGCACAGCGCACCTTCAACCCCCGCATGGGCGTCGAGGGCGGACTGTCGGTGCTGGGCACCTCCGGCATCGTGGAGCCCATGAGCACCCGGGCGCTGGCGGATACGGTACGCTTGGAGCTGCGCCAGCTGCGCGCCGAAGGGGAAGATACGGTACTGCTGGTGCCGGGGAACTACGGCCACGATTTTGCAGAAAACGAGCTGGGCCTTTCCGTGGAGCGGTGCGTCAGCTGCGCCAACTTCATCGGCGAGGCGATAGACGCGGCGGTGGAGCTGGGGTTCCGGCAGATCCTGCTGGTGGGTCACGTGGGCAAGCTGGTGAAGCTGGGCATCGGCGTGACCAACACCCATTCCTCTGCCGGGGACGGCCGGATGGAAACGCTGGCCGCCTGTGCGGCGCTGGCGGGCGCGGAGGGCGATCTGATCCGGGGGGTGCTGGGATGCGCCACCACCGACGCCGCGCTGACCCTGCTGGCGCAGGCGGGCAGGAAGGAAGATGTCTGCGCCCTGTTGGGCAGCCGGATCGACGACACGCTGAACCGGCGGGTGCCGCCGGGCGTGGAGATCGGCTGCGTAATGTTTACCAACCGGGCGGAGCTGGGGCCGGTGCTGTGGCGCAGCGAGAACGCGGAGCGATTGACGAAGAACTGGAGGAGAACGATATGATCCATTTCGTGGGAGCGGGCAGCGGCGCGGCAGACCTCATCACACTGCGGGGCAAGCGGTATCTGGAGCAGGCGGACGTGATCGTGTACGCCGGGTCGCTGGTGAACCCGGCGCTGCTGGAGTATGCCAAGCCGGGCTGTGAGATCCGCAACAGCGCCGAGATGACGCTGGAGGAGGTCATTGCCGTGCTGGAGCGGGCAGAGCGCGAGGGCAAGACCGCCGTGCGGCTTCACACCGGCGACCCGTGTCTGTACGGGGCCATCCGGGAACAGATGGACCGTCTGGCGGCGCTGGGCATCCGGTACGACGTGTGCCCCGGCGTGTCCAGCTTCTGCGGCGCGGCGGCGGCGCTGGGCGCGGAATACACCCTGCCCGGCGTGTCTCAGTCCGTGGTCATCACCCGGATGGCGGGGCGCACCCCGGTGCCGGAGCGGGAGAGCATTCGCTCCTTTGCCGCCCACGGCGCCACCATGGTGATCTTTCTGAGCACCGGGCTTTTGCAGGAATTATCAGAGGAACTGACGGCGGGCGGCTACGACGCCGATACCCCCGCCGCCATCGTGTACAAGGCTACCTGGCCGGACGAAAAGGTGCTGCGCTGCACCGTGGGTACCCTTGCCGAAACGGCGGCGCGCAGCGGCGTGCGCAAGACGGCGCTGATCGTGGTGGGCCGGTGTCTGGAGGGCGAGTACGACCTCTCCCGCCTCTACGCCGCCGACTTTTCCACGGAGTTCAGGGAGGCGAAGAAATGAGCATTGCCGCTATCGCGTTTACGGAGCGGGGCATGGCGCTGGGCGAGCGGCTGCGCCGGGCGCTGCCGGAGCTGACCCTCCGGCGCTGCGCCGCCGGGGAGCTGCCCGGCTGGACGGAGCAGGCCTTCCGGGAAAGCGACGCGCTGGTGTTCATCGGCGCGGCGGGCATCGCCGTGCGGGCGGTAGCGCCCTTCGTCCGCTCCAAGACCACGGACCCTGCCGTGGTGGTGCTGGACGAGCGGGGTACCTTCGCCATCCCGGTGCTGTCGGGTCATCTGGGCGGCGCCAACGAGTTGGCGGGCCGTCTGGCCGCGGTGGTAGGGGCGCTGCCGGTGATCACCACCGCCACCGACGTCAACGGGCTTTTCGCCGTGGACGACTGGGCCCGGCGGCAGGGGCTGGCCGTGGCCAACCCGGAGCGGATCAAGTGGATCTCCGCCCGGCTGCTGGCGGGGGAGCGGATCAGCGTAAAGAGCCTGTACCCTATCGCCGGGCCGCTGCCGGCGCAGGTGGGGCTGTCCGACGAGGGGTACGACGTGCTGGTGAGCCACCGGTCACGGGGTAGGGCGGAGGCGCTGCGTCTGGTGCCCCGGGCTGTAACGGCAGGCATCGGCTGCCGCAGGGGCGTGACGGAGGAGGCTGTGGAGCAGGCGTTTTTGTCGGCGCTGGGCAAGGCCGGGTGCCACGAGCTGTCAGTGGCGGCGGTGGCCACCATCGACCTGAAGGCGGCGGAGCCGGGGCTTGTGGCCTTCTGCCGCCGCCGGGGACTGACGCTGCACACCTATTCCGCCGGAGAGCTGGCGGCGGTGGAGGGCAGTTTCACCGCCTCGGCGTTCGTGGAAAAGACCACCGGCGTTGACAACGTGTGCGAGCGCGCCGCCGTGCGTCTGAGCGGCGGGCGGCTGCTCAGCCGCAAGGAACCGTGCAGCGGCGTGACCGTGGCGCTGGCGCTGCGCCAGCCGGAATTGACGTGGGGAGAGAGCGTATGAGCAACATTTTGTACGTGGTAGGCATCGGCCCGGGGAAGCCGGAGGGCATGACCCGGGAGGCGGATGAGGCGCTGCGCGGGGCGGACGTGATCGTGGGTTACAGCAAGTACGTGGAGCTGGTGCGCCCCGCCTATCCCGGAAAAGAGTTTTTCGACACCGGCATGCGCCGGGAAGCGGAGCGCTGCGCCGAGGCGCTGCGTCTTGCCCGCGAAGGGCGGCGCGTGGCGCTGGTGTGCAGCGGCGACAGCGTAGTGTACGGCATGGCGGGTCTGGTATATGAGATGAACGACGGCACGGTGGAGATCCGGGTGATCCCCGGCGTGACGGCGGCGCTCAGCGGAGGCGCCGTTCTGGGTGCGCCGCTGGGACACGATTTTGCCGTCATCAGCCTCAGCGACCTTCTGACGCCGTGGGAGAAGATCGAAAAGCGGCTGCGCTGCGCGGCGGAGGCGGATCTTTGCATTTGCCTCTACAATCCCGGCAGCCACAAGCGCGCCGACTATCTCAAAAGGGCCTGCGACATCCTGCTGGAAACGCTGGCGGACGACACGGTGTGCGGTCTGGCAGGCGAGATCGGCCGGGCGGGGGAGTGGCGGCGGGTGCTGCCGCTTCGGGCGCTGCGGGACACGGCGGTGGATATGTTCACCACCGTGTTCATCGGCAATTCCCAGACCCGGATCATCGACGGGAACATGGTGACACCGAGGGGGTATCGACTTGACTGATATCGTATTGTTCGGCGGCACCACGGAGGGGCGGATTATAGCTGAGCTGCTGCAGAAAAAGGGCGTGAGCACCGTGGTGTGCGTGGCCACGGAGTACGGCGAGTCTCTGCTGGTGCCCGGCGGCTCGGTGCGGGTGCACCGGGAGCGGCTGGACGAGTCCGGCATGGAAACGCTGCTGCGGCAGGAAAAGCCCCGCATGGTGCTGGACGCCACACACCCCTACGCCGACGACGTGACCCGGCGGATCCGGGCGGCCTGCGAGGCGGTGGGAGTGCCCTGTCACCGGGTGCGCCGGGAACGGCAGCAGAGCGAGGATTGCATGGAGTTTGCAGATCTTGCCTCGGCGGTGGCATGGCTGTCGTCCGTGCCGGGGGTGATCTTCTCCTCCCTCGGCTCCAAGGAGGCGGAGGCGCTGACGGCGCTGCCGGACTTTGCCCAGCGGGTCTGGCTGCGGATCCTGCCCAGTCAGAAGGGCCTGGCCCAGTGCCTGGCGGCGGGGTTCCCCCCCAAGCACATCATCTGCATGCAGGGCCCCTTTTCCCGGGAACTGAACGAGGCCATGTTCCGTGCCGCCGGGGCGGAGATATTGCTGACCAAGGAGTCGGGCGCCGCAGGCGGCTTCGGCGAAAAGCTGGCGGCGGCCCGCCGCTGCGGGATGACCGTGGCGGTGCTGCGCCGTCCGGAGGACAGTGACGGACTGACGGCGCAGGAGTGGATGCAGCGCATCGAGGAGGGAAAGCTATGAAGCGATTGACCGTGGTCAGCGCCGGGCTGGGAGCGGATACCGTGACCGCCGAGGCGCTGCGGGCAGTGGAGCGGGCGCAGGTGCTGTTCGGCGCACCCCGGCTGCTGGCCTTGTTCGGCGGTGCGGCGTGCCGGTGTGAGCCGGTATATACCCCGGAAAAGATCGCCCCCGTGCTGGCAGAATATGAGGCGGGCGAGTTTGCCGTGCTGGTCTCCGGCGACGCCGGGTTTTTCAGCGCCGCCGCCCGGCTGCGGGAAAGCCTGGCGGACTGCGAGGTGGAGATATTGCCCGGTGTGTCCAGCCTGAACGCCTTCGCCGCCCGGCTGGGACTTTCGTGGCAGGAGATGGCGGCAGTCAGCTGCCACGGGCGCGACGGCCGTCTGGTGGATACGGTGCGGCGCAGCAGGTATACCTTTGCGCTGACCGGCGGCAACGTGCCGCAGCTGGCGCAGGCACTGTGCCGCGCCGGGTTCGGCGAGCTCACCGTCCACGTGGGCGAGGAGCTGGGCCTGCCGCAGGAGCGCGTGCGCGCCATGACGGTGTCGGCACTTCAGACGGCGGAAACGGCGCCTCTGACGGTGCTGGTGATCGAGAACGGCGCCCCCGACGGCCGGTGCCGCACGGGCATCCCGGACGATGAGTTTCTCCGGGGCGAGGTGCCCATGACCAAAGCGGAGGTGCGGGCGGTGAGCATGAGCAAGCTGGCCGTAGCGCCCGACGACGTGTGCTGGGACGTGGGCTGCGGCACCGGTTCCGTGACGGTGGAGCTGGCGCTGGCGGCGTGGCGCGGCGGCGTGTGGGCCGTGGACAGGGACGAAGCGGCGGCATCGCTGACCCGGCGCAACTGCGAAAAATTCCACGTGGGCAACGCGACGGTTTCGGTGGGCAGCGCGCCGGAGGCGCTGGCGGAGCTTCCCGCGCCGGACGCGGTGTTCATCGGCGGCAGCGGCCGGCGGATGGACGGCGTGTTCGACGCGGCGCTGGCCAAAAATCCCCGGGCGCGGATCGTGGTCAACGCCATCGCGCTGGAGAGTGTGCAGTCGGCGCTGAACGCCTTTGCCGGCCACGGGATCCCCGCCTCGACGGTGCAGCTGTCCGTGTCCGCCGCCAGAGAAACGGCGGGGCTTCATATGATGCTGGCGCAAAACCCCATCTATATTATCAGCGGAGGCGGAAAAGATGAATGACCGTGTGCTGATCGCCGGGACCAACTCCGGCTGCGGCAAGACCACCGTGACCTGCGCGCTGCTGCAGGCGCTGAGGCGGCGGGGCGTGCCCCTGCGCTCCTACAAATGCGGGCCGGACTACATCGACCCCATGTTCCACCGGGAGGTCATCGGCGTGCCTGCCGCCAATCTGGATCCGTTTTTCATGGACGGCGAGGCTCTGCGCCGCCATCTGGGCCGCGCCCGCGGCTGCGTGGCGGTGGCAGAGGGCGTGATGGGCTACTATGACGGCATCGGCGCGGAGGGACGCTGCAGCACCCACACGGTGGCGCAGCGCACACAGACGCCGGTGATCCTGGTGGTGAACGCCGGCGGGAGCTATACCTCCGCCATGGCGGTGGTGCAGGGCTTCAGGGACTTCCGACCCGACAGCAACATCCGGGGCGTGATCTTCAACACCGTTTCTCCCATGGTCTACGCAGGGCTCAAGTACATGGCCGAGGACGCGGGAGTTATGCCGCTGGGGTGTCTGCCCCGCCGGGACGACGTGTCCGTGGGCAGCCGCCATCTGGGGCTGCTGACCGCCGGCGAGGTGACGGATCTGCGGCAGAAGCTGGAGACGTTGGGCGCCATGGCGGAGGAGCATCTGGATCTGGACGGTATTCTGGCACTGGCGTCGTCCGCGCCGGCGCTGCCCTCACCCCTGCCTGTGCCGGAGCCAAAGCGCCGGGTGCGTATCGCCGTGGCGCGGGACGAGGCGTTCTGCTTCCTCTATGAGGAAAATCTGCAGCTGCTGTCGTCCCTTGGCGCGGAGCTTGTGTTCTTCAGCCCTCTGCACGATCGCGCCCTGCCGGAGAACGTCGGCGGGCTGTATCTTCCCGGCGGCTATCCGGAGCTTCACACGGCGGAGCTGTCCGCAAACCCCATCCGCCGTGAGATCGCCGCCGTCATCCGGGCGGGGCTGCCTACGGTGGCGGAGTGCGGCGGTTTTCTCTATCTCCACGAGGCGCTGGAGGGCGCCCCCATGGCGGAGGTGATCCACGCCGACGCCCACCGCACAGAGCGGCTGCAGCGCTTTGGCTACGTAACACTGACGGCGGGCAGGGACAACCTGCTCTGCCCGGCGGGGACCAGCTTTCCCGCCCACGAATTCCACTATTACGACTCCGGCGACAACGGCGCGGACTTCACCGCCGAAAAGCCGGACGGGCGGCGGAGCTGGCCGTGCGTACACGCCACGCCCACGCTGTGGGCGGGGTTTCCCCATCTGTACCTGCCTGCTGCGCCGGAGCTGGCCGGGCGCTGGGTAAGAAAGGCGGCGGACTATGCTTGCCTATGATGCCGCCGCGCTGGCGCTGGGCTTTGCGCTGGATCTGCTGCTGGGCGATCCGCAGGGCTGGCCCCAGTTGGTGCGGGGGTACGGAGCGCTGATCACATGGCTGGAAAAGCTGCTGTATCCCATGAAAAACAAGCGCCTTGCCGGCGGGATATTGACGGCGGCGGTGGCACTGACAGGCGCGCTGATGCCGGCGGCGCTTTTGTATCTTGCGTGGCGCCTGAGTCCCTGGTGCTATCTGGCACTGGGGGCCGTGCTGAACTGGCAGTGTCTGGCGGCCCGGAGCCTGCAGCAGGAGAGCCTGCCGGTGTACCGGGCGCTGCAGGGCGGCTCGCTGGAACGCGCCCGCGCCGCGGTGAGCCGGATCGTCGGGCGGGACACGGCGGTGCTGGACGAGGCCGGCGTTGCCCGCGCCGCCGTGGAAACGGTGGCGGAGAACACCTCCGACGGGGAGGTGGCGCCCCTCTTTTTCATGATGCTGCTGGGCCCGGCGGGCGGCTGCCTTTACAAGGCGGTGAACACCATGGATTCCATGATCGGCTACCGCAACCAGCGGTATCTGAACTTCGGCCGATGCGCCGCCCGGCTGGACGACGTGTGCAATTATCTGCCCGCCCGGCTGGCCGCGGTGCTGATGATCGCGGCGGCGAGGATCTGCGGCATGGACGCGAAAAGCGCCGCGCGGATCTGGCGCCGTGACCGGCGCAAGCACGCCAGCCCCAACTCCGCTCAGACCGAGGCGGTGATGGCGGGGGCGCTGAACGTGCGTCTGGCGGGAGACGCGTGGTATTTCGGTCAAAAGCACGAAAAGCCCTATATCGGTGACGACCTGCGCCCCATCGAGGCGGAGGATATCCGCCGCAGCCACCGGCTGCTGTGGGGCACGTCGTGGCTGATGCTGGCGCTGGTGCTGGCGGAGAGGATGTGTTTGTATGCGGCCTTATGAGCACGGCGGCGATATTTACGGCGGCCGGCCGCCCCGGGTGGATTTTTCCGTGAGCCTCAATCCGCTGGGGATGCCCCCGGAGGCGGAGCGTGCGCTGCGGCGGGGGACGGCGGACGACGCCCGCTACCCCGATCCCTGTTGCCGTGCGCTGCGCCGGGCACTGGCGGAGCACTGCGGCGTGGCGGCGGAGCAGATCCTCTGCGGCGCGGGAGCCTCAGATCTGATCCTGCGGATCTGCGCGTGGCGGCGGCCCCGGCGCACGGTGGTGCCCGCCCCCACGTTTTCCGAATACGGCCGGTGCGCCGCGCTGTTCGGCTCGCAGGTGGAGGAGTTCCCCCTGCGGGAAGAGGAGGGCTTTGCCCTGACGGAGGAGTTTCTGTCAGCGCTGACGCCGGACACGGAGCTGGTGTTTTTGTGCCACCCCAACAACCCCACCGGACGGCTGTGCGAGCCGGCGCTGGCGGAGCGCATCGCCCGGCGGTGCGATGAGATCGGCGCCTGTCTGGTGGCGGACGAGTGCTTCATCGAGTTCACGGAGGGCGAGTCGCTTTTGCCGCTGCTGCCCCGGTATCCCCGGCTGCTGATCCTGCGGGCGTTCACCAAATTCTACGCCATGGCGGGCTTGCGGCTGGGGTACCTGCTGTGCCATGACGGCGCGGCGGCGGATGAGATCGGCGCTTACGGCGCAGAATGGAGCGTGTCCACCGCCGCCCAGCGGGCGGGGCTGGCCGCGCTGACGGCGGTAGAATGGCGGGAGCGGACGCTGACGCTGGTGAAGGAGCAGCGCCGAGCCCTGAGCGCCGAGCTTGCCCGTCTTGGCTGCAAGGTCTATCCCAGCGACGCCAACTTTCTGCTGTGCCGCGGCGCAGAGGACGTGTGCGCCCTTGCCGCCCGGCGGGGCGTGCTGCTGCGCAGGTGCGGCACCTTTACGGGGCTGGACGGGACGTATTTTCGCGTGGGCGTCAGGACGGCGCAGGAAAACCGGCTTCTGACGGACACGCTGCGGGAGGTGCTACATGGCTAAGGTCATCATGGTGCAGGGCACCATGTCGGGCGCGGGCAAGAGCCTGCTGGTGGCGGGGCTGTGCCGGGTGTTTCACCGGCGGGGCTTTCGCGTGGCGCCCTTTAAAAGCCAGAACATGGCGCTCAACTCCTTCATCACCCGGGAGGGACTGGAGATGGGCCGGGCGCAGGTGGTGCAGGCGGAGGCCTGCGGCGCGGAGCCCTCGGTGCTGATGAATCCCATTTTGCTCAAGCCCACCACCGACGTGGGCTCGCAGGTGATCGTCAACGGTGAGGTGCTGGGCAACATGAGCGCGGCAGAATATTTCGCCATGAAAAAGTCGCTCATTCCCCACATTCTACGCGATTATGAAACGCTGGCGGCGAAAAACGACGTGATCGTCATTGAGGGCGCCGGCTCCCCGGCGGAGATCAATCTGAAGGCGGACGACATCGTGAACATGGGGCTTGCCAAGCTGGTCAGGGCGCCGGTGCTGCTGGTGGGCGACATCGACCGCGGCGGCGTATTCGCCCAGCTTTACGGCACGGTGGCGCTGCTGGAGCCGGAGGAGCGGCGGCTGGTCAAGGGCACGGTCATCAATAAATTCCGGGGCGACGTGGAGATCCTGCGGCCCGGCCTTGCCATGCTGGAGGAGCTGACCGGCGTGCCGGTGGCGGGCGTGCTGCCCTATCTCCACGTGGATCTGGAGGATGAGGACAGTCTGACCGACCGGTTTGCCCGCCGGAGCGGGGCGCTGCTGGACGTGGCGGTGGTGCACCTGCCCCACATCTCCAATTTCACCGATTTTTCCGCGCTGGAGGCCACGGAGGGCGTGGCGGTGCGGTACGTGGACGCGCCCCGCCGTCTGGGCGCGCCGGATCTGGTGATCCTGCCCGGCACGAAATCCACCATCGCAGACCTGCTGTGGATGCGGCAGAACGGGCTGGAGGCCGCGGTGAAGAAGCTGGCCGCCGCCGGCACGCCGGTGTGCGGCATCTGCGGCGGCTACCAGATGCTGGGTCGGCGGATCACCGACCGCTGCGGCGCCGAAGGCGGCGGCAGCGTGCAGGGCATGGAGCTGCTGCCCATGACCACGGACTTTGCCGCCGAGAAGCACCGCACCCGGGTGCGCGGCGCCGTGATCTGCAGCGGCGCCATGCCGGAGCTTCAGGGCGCGGCGCTGGAGGGCTATGAGATCCACATGGGTGAAACGACGCTGGACGAGGGCGCCCGGCCGCTGGCGCGGCTGGACAACGGCGCCGAGGACGGCTGCGTTTCAGGCACCGTGTGGGGCAGCTATCTCCACGGCTTTTTCGACACCGCCGAGAGCCGGGAGGCACTTTTGGCGTTGCTGTGCCGATGCAAGGGGATCGACGGCTCCGCGCTGGCGGCCTTTGATTACGCCGCCTACAAGGAGCGGCAGTACGACCTGCTGGCCGACGCCGTGGAGCAGAACCTTGACATGGAGCGGATCGGGAAGATCATGGAGGAGGGAGTGGAAGCATGAAGATCGAACTGGAGCAGGTGACCCCGGCGCAGATCGAGCATCGCAGCTTTGAGATCATCGAATCGGAGCTGCCGCATCCGCTGGACCCGGCGCTGGCGCCCATCATCAAGCGGGTGATCCACACCACGGCGGATTTCGACTACGCCGACAGCCTCTGTTTTTCTCCCGGTGCGGTGGACAAGGCGCTGGCCGCCATTCAGCGGGGCGCCTGCATCGTGACCGACACCAATATGGGCCGCGCCGGCATCAACAAGAACGCGCTGGCCCGCCACGGCGGCGAGGCGCTTTGCTTCATGGCGGACGAGGACGTGGCCGCCGCCGCCAAAGCAAACGGCACCACCCGGGCCGTGGCCTCCATGGACAAGGCCGCCGTGCTGGACAGGCCCCTGATTTTCGCCGTGGGCAACGCGCCCACCGCTCTCATCCGGCTCCACGAGCTGATGGCGGAGGGGCGGGTGGCCCCGGAGCTGATCATCGGCGTGCCGGTGGGCTTCGTGAACGTGGTGCAGGCCAAGGAGCTGATCATGACGGACGGCGCGCCCTACATCGTGGCCCGGGGCCGCAAGGGCGGCAGCAACGTGGCCGCCGCCATCTGCAACGCGCTGCTTTATCTGCTGGGTCGGGACTGACCGTCCCTGCAGACGAAACGCCATCCTGTGGGATGGCGTTTTCCTTTGTGCAAAAGTACCGACAAACCGCTCACTTTTCAAGAAAAATTGTGCGGTGAGAAAAATTTTTCTTTTCTCATTGCAACTGCTGTCGAATTGTGCTATAGTATGCAAAGCACCTTTGATATTTTTTTAACACAATCTGCGCCCCGGGTCGCGGGCGCGGAGCGTACGAGGGAGAGAAGAGGAGGGGTACCCATGGACAAAACGCTGGCACGCGCATCGGAGATCATTGAAAAGTACGATTGTGCCGAGCACAACCTGATCGCCATCATGCAGGAGATCCAGGCGGAGTACAAGTATCTGAGCAAAGAGGTGCTGATGCTGATTGCCGAAAAGCTGCACATCAGCACGGCCAAGGTCTACAGCGTGGCCACGTTCTACGAGAACTTCTCGCTGGAGGCCAAGGGCAAGCACATCATCAAGATCTGCGACGGAACGGCCTGCCACGTGCGCAAGTCCCAGCCGATCTACGACGCCATCCGGGAGTATCTGCAGCTTGCGGGCAAGCAGAAGACCTCGGACGACGGAATGTTCACGCTGGAGACGGTGGCGTGTCTGGGCGCCTGCTCGCTGGCGCCGGCGCTGACGATCAATGACGAGGTACATGCGAAGATGACGCCGGAGAGCGCCGTGACGTTGCTGGAGAGCATTCGGAAGGAGGCCGCTGAATGAGAGTTTCCAAACTGACCCGGGACACCTTCCACGTCCGGCAGGTAACGGCCAAAAACGCGTTTCGGCGCAATGAAAAGGAACTGACCGTGCTGATCTGCGCGGGCACCGGATGTGTAGCCGGCGGCTCCTTGAAGGTGTACGAGTATATGAGATCCGCCTGCGAGGCAAAGGGACTGAACGTAGCGGTAACGCTGAAGGAAGAGATCGGTGAAAAGGGGCTGCACCTGAAAAAGAGCGGGTGCCACGGCTGCTGTGAGCTGGGTCCGCTGGTCAGCATCGAGCCGCTGGACATACTGTATACCCACGTGCACGTGGAGGATTGCGACGAGATCATTGAAAAGACCATCCTCAAGGGCGAGGTGGTGGAGCGGCTGCTCTACCATCTGGACGGCAAGCCCTGCAAGAGCCGGGACGAGATCCCGTTTTACAAGAACCAGCGCCGGATTTTGATGAAGAACAGCGGCAAGACGGACGCGGAGGATATCAATGACTATCTGGCCCACGACGGGTACGCCGCCTTTGAAAAAGCACTTTTCGATATGACCGGTGAGGAAATTTGCCAGACGGTGCTGGACTCCGGGCTTCGGGGCCGCGGCGGCGGCGGCTTCCCCACGGGCAAGAAGTGGGTCAGCGTTCGCAAGAACGTGTCCGACGTGAAGTACGTGGTCTGCAACGGCGACGAGGGCGACCCCGGTGCGTTTATGGATCAGGGCGTGATGGAGGGCAACCCCCACAGCGTGATCGAGGGAATGCTGATCGCCGGTGTAGCCACCGGCGCCAGCGAAGGCTATATCTACGTCCGCGCCGAGTATCCACTGGCGGTGCAGCGCCTGCGCACGGCCATTGCGGCGGCAGAGGAGATGGGCCTGCTGGGCGACAACATCATGGACAGCGGCTTCAGCTTCCATATGCACATCAACCGGGGCGCCGGCGCCTTCGTCTGCGGTGAGGGCAAAGGTCTTGGTGCCGGCGCTGTTGCCTGTGCCGACGCTGCGGTACCAGTCCGCGCCGTTGAGCACGATCTGGGGCACGTTGGCGAAGGTCTCCACATTGTTCAGCACGGTGGGCTTGCCCCACAGGCCCTGATCCACCGTGCGGGGCGGCTTGACCCGGGGCATGCCCCGATTGCCTTCAATGGAGGCGGTCAGCGCGCTGCCCTCACCGCAGACGAAGGCGCCG
>JAFTBL010000023.1 GCA_017455225.1 Oscillospiraceae bacterium | reverse complement strand
GGCGTAGGGCTTGCCGTAACGCGTCAGCATACTGCACAGATCCATCACCCCGTGGATGCCATGGTTATACATGATCTCACCGGGGCTCTGCTCGCTATCAAACGTCAGCGTCTCCGTGGTGTCCAGCACCACGATGGGCAGCTTGGTGCCCGTCAGCGCCTCGATGGCCTCCAGCGAGGGGGAATAGGCCATGTGCAGCGTCACGATGGCGTCTGCCTTCGCCGCTTCAAACTGCGCCACCGCCGCCTCAAACTCCGGCTTCAAACGGCAGAAATCCTCCGTGCGCACCACAGTCACGCCGCGGCCTTCAAAATCCGCGGCAATGGACTCGTAAAACGCCTTCATGCGGGGTCTTACGTGGGGGCTGCTGATGTCGTAAATGTCTATGTACAACGGTAATAGTCCGATCTTCATTGCCCTTCGCCTGTCCTTTTTTTGCTTTATTCTCCGATGACCATGACCTGCACCGTTCTGGTGCGGCCCCGGGTCTGGTCCCAGTCGATGAAGTGGATGCGGCCGTACTCGCCCAGATCCAGCCCGCCGTCCTCCATGACGATGGTCACGTTCCGCCCGATGACGGACGAGCGCAGATGCGCGTCCGTGTTGTGGCAGCCGAAGTTGTCCTCCCCGTGCTCCTCGGCAAAATCCAGCGCCTTCCGTCCCGGGTGCAGATACTGCCCCTCGTACCGGCAGGTGGGGATCCACTCCTCAAACCTGTTCACCAGATCCTGCTGCAGCGTCTCAAGGCCCGTCATGGACGTATCGAACGCGCACTCCTGCGTGATCACCGAGCAGGTGGTGTGGTGGGAATACACCACGGCGATGCCTTCCTTTGCGCCGGACCGTTTTACGATCTCCTTCACCTGATCCGTCACGTCGTGGAAGCTCACCGCACGGTGCCGCGACTCCACCTGAAACGATTCTCTGTACACCATCAGCCCTTCCTCCTCTTCAGCTCGTCCGCGGCTCTCCGGGTGGCGGCGATCATCTCGTCGATCATGGCAAGCGGATCCTCCGCGTTCATGATGCCGGAGGCCGCGCCCGCCGCCTCCGAGCCCGCCATGATGAAGTCGTACACCTGCTGACCGTTGGTGATGCCCGCCGCCTGCTCCACCATGATCTCCGGGTCGATGGCCTTGATGACCGCGATGGAGTCCTTCACGTAATCCATGGGGCTCACGCCCTTGCCGCCGCCGATGATGGCCGACGGCTCCGGGTTGATGATATCCGGGTGCAGGTTGGCGATGGCCTTGGCCTCGTCCAGCGTGTCGGCGCAGGCGAACACCAGCATGTCAAGCTCCCGGGCACGGTCGATGGTGGCCTTCATCTGGGGCAGGCTCATGGGCTTTTCGCAGTGGTTGATCACCACGCCCACCGCGCCGGCGGCTTTCAGGCCCTCCGGCAGAATATCCGCCATGCCGCGGCCGGGGCGCAGCGTGTCCATATAGGGCGCCAGCACGATCAGGTGCTTCGTGTGCTCCGCCACCCGGCGGATCTCCACCGCCGGACAGATGAACAGCACGTCCACGTCGTATTTTTCCGCCGCCGCGTCCGCCGCCAGCGCGTACTCCAGCAGCTTGTCGCCGTACACGTAGTTCTTCGTCCCGATTTCAAAATAGGGTACCCGGATCTTCGGTTTCATGGCAAAAAGCAATCCTCTCCATGCTGATTTATTCTGTAAATGTATTATAAAAAAATTTTTTCGGCCATGTCATGTACAAATGCGTGAAAATCTGTTATATTGTTTTGTAGGAAATAACAATTGGCATGTGATCCGGTTCCGGAAAGGAGGGCAAAAGATGGAAAAGAACACCATTGCCGAGATTTCGAAGCGTCTGAACATCAGCTCGTCTACCACCGGGCGCGTCCTGCGGCACTGCAGCGGGGTGGACAGTGAGATCCGCCAGCGTATTCTGCGGGAGGTGGGTCGTCCTGCGGCTGAAATCTCCGACCGGCGCGCTGTGTACGCCATCCTGCCCGACGTGCCCCGCTATTTCTGGCAGCCTCTGCAAAAGGGCGTGCTGGATACGCTGCGAGGCACCGGCGTGACTTACAAAATAAACATCTGCGCACAGGCAGGCGACGAGTCCACTGTCCTATGGTACCTGGACGAGGCGGAGGCATTGAATTCCCAGATCATTCTGCTGGCGGCACACGTCACGCCCGCCATCCACCGGCGGCTGGAAACAATGACGGATCGCCGTCTGATCCTCCTGCTGAACAATGAGTACAAGCTGGTCAACTCTTTCTACGTAGGCAGCAACACCTATGGGGACGGCTGTGCCATGGGGCGCTGTTACGCCCAGCATTACAGGCACAGACCTCTCCTGATGCTGACACTGCCGGGCAACGCCAACGCCGAGCGGCGGGTGGATGGCTTTATGGATGCCCTGCGCGAGGCGGATCCATGTCTGGCAGACGGCGTAAGGCGCGTCAAGCTGGATCAACAGATCTTCAAAAATCTGAAGCTGCTGCCCTCCAAGTTGGCTCTCATCATGATGGAGGCCGCCGGAGCGTATGAAAAGCTCTGCATCTACTCTCCCACCGGCATCCCCCAGTTTCCGCTGGCTCTTGTCAAGGCCAAGCTGACAGAGCGTGCCGTCTGCCTGTGTCAAGACTGCTATATCAAGCCGGGCAGCACCGACGCCGGTCGGATCGTGACCTGCGATCAGGACGGCTATGCACAAGGGCAGACAGCCGCGGAGCTGATCCTCGATTTTCTGGCGCATGGCGTGTACCCCAAGCAGAAGCGAACCTACGTTCCCTCCCGCATCGACTTCCCGCCTCAGCCGCTTGCCGGCGAGTGAAGACGGCGGACATACCGCGCAAAATCGATATGGCACTCTGCGGCAGGAATAATCCGGCCATCGAAACACAAAGCGGAAAACACCGTCCCGAGGGACGGTGTTTTCCGCTTTGTGCGGGATTATGAGGCGTTTTTGCCCGGGCGCTGGCCAGAAAAATCCGTCCTTTTGGACGGATTTTTCAGTTATATTCGCCTGCGGCGAGTGATATTGCGCTGACTGCGTGTTTTGAGGTGACACCGTACTGCAGCATTTGCAACAAATCATTCTTTAATGGTGATCGTCAGCGTATCTGTAATCTTTTTCACGGTTTCCGGTGACATGCCTTCGCTGTTATAAATAGCCACCGCTCCAATCTCATCCATTGGCATAAATATCGTATTAGACTGCTTTTTCGTGCTGACCAGCGCCGACTTTCCCTGAATGTTCATAAATGACAACTGGCAATCCTCTGAGTCAATACTAAATCTTCCACCCTCCATAGCCTCTTTTATATAGACAATGAATTGTTTTATCTCTTCCCGATCTCTGTAATCGAGAATGATATAGTTTTCTCCCCGGGAGGACACAAAAAGCTTCATATCATCGGGCAGCCAGCCGATGTCTACCTCTACGTTTCCTATTACATTTCGTCTGGAACTGCCCTGAACCTCATCATTGTTCAAAGCATCATCGTCCTTTATAACAAACTCGAGATGATCGTCGTACGTGCTTATGATCCATTCCGCAGCCGCTTCCCTTACCTCCGCAGAGGCAGCAAACGCTATGGAAAACGACAGTACAAACGCCGTCACCAAAATGGCGACCTTCCCGATCACCTTGACGCTTATGCGCCCTGCCGTGCGCAGATCCCGCATGGCAAAGCCGCGACGGATCGCCCCCATCATTTTTCGCTGCAGCCCCTCGCTTAAGGCGGCGGACGGGTCGTTTTTCAGCCGCTCGTTCTCCTCCAGGGCGGCTCTTCCTTCCGCCTCGGCCACGTCTTCCATTAAAAGTGAAAACAACGCGTCCTCGTAGTTTTCATACAATCTTTCAAGCCTTGTCATTGTTTTTCCACTCCTTATAGACGTCCATCGCTTTTCTGCGGGCACGGGTCAATTTCATGCGGACGCTGTCCGCCTTGCAGCCCAGCTCTTTTGCGATCTCCTCATCCGGCATTTCCATGATGTACTTCTTCTCCAAAAGCTCCCGCTCCGCTTCCGGTATCTGCGACCATATCTCCCAAAACTGACCCTGATCCTCTTTTTGCAGCACCAGAAACTCGGTTTCCCGGCCGGAATGCGCTGTGCTCTCCACCTCGTCGGGGTCTCCTTCTCCCCTGTGTTTTTGCCTGTTCGAGGCAGCCGAGAGCCGATCCAGCGCCGTGTTCCTGATCGTGGTGACGATATAGCCGGTCAGGCCGCTCCGGGGCAGCTCCATGATCGTGTCGATATGCTTTATGAGGCGGATGACCCCGTCCTGCACTACGTCGGCGGCCTCTTCCTCTCCCACGATCCTTTTGGCCGTCGTATACATCAGCAATCCGTACTCCTCCACGCAATCCTCCATAAACTTCCTCTTGGTGGGGGAATCAAGTTCCACGGAAAAGAATATCAACATACCGTTTTTGCTCCTCTTTCTCTATTTTGGGCTCTATATTAATAACACCCGAACAGCAAAATTTGCAACAACGACGTGACGGAAAGGTTGTTTTCAAGCGAGCCCGGATCCACCGGAGATGCTTCAGCTTCCCCTCTGCGCCAAAAAGCGACAGGTAAAACCTGTCGCTTTTTTTGTTTGCAGTGTCGGTTTTCGCTTACTTGCGGCCGATGGCCTTTTTCACCGCCTCCACGATGTTGGCGGCGCGCAGGCCGTACTCGTCCATCAGGAAATCCTGAGGGCCTACCTGACCGAACCGGTCCTGCACGCCCACGAACTCCTGCACGGTGGGCAGGTTCTTGGCCAGACAGTTGGCCACGGCGCTGCCCAGACCGCAGGTGACGTTGTGGTTCTCGGCGGTGACGATGGCGCCGGTCTCCCTGGCGCACTTGAGCACCAGCTCCTCATCCAGCGGCTTCCACGTGAACATGTCCACCACCCGGACGTTGACGCCCTGCTCCTTCAGCTGCTCATAGGCCAGCAGCGCCTCGTCCACCATGATGCCGGAGGTGATGACGGTGGCCTGATCCTGCGCGCTCTCGTGCAGGACAACGCCCTTGCCCCACTGGAACTCGGTGCCCTCGCCGTAGATGGTCTTGAAGCTCTTGCGCACGAAGCGGGTATAGGTCACGTACGGGATCTCCGCCTGAGCACGGGTCACGTAGGCCAGCTGGTCATAATCGCACACGTCGAACACCACCGCGTTGGGAATGGACATGTACATGGCGCCGTCCTCCAGCGGCATGTGGGTGCCGCCGTTGAAGGCCGCGCTGACGCCGGCGTCGCTGCCCATCACGTGGACGGGGAGATCGGCGTAGGCGGCGGACATATAGATCTGGTCATAGCAGCGGCGGGAGGCGAAGGGGCCGAAGGAGTGGAGATACACCTTCTTGCCGGTGGCGGCCAGACCCGCCGCCACACCGGCGGCGTTGCCCTCGGCAATGCCGGCCTCGAGGGCGCGACCCGGATACAGCTCCATCAGCTGTTTGGTGTTCACGCAGCCCATCAGGTCGCAGTCCACGTAGCAGACGGAGGGATCCTCCGCCATCATGGCCTTCAGCGTCAGCGCCATGCCGTCGCGGCAGGCGCGACTGTCCTTGGCGTGGTTCCCGATCAGATTCACTTTCATCGTTCGTACCCTCCCTTATGCGTTCTGCAGCGCAGCCAGCGCCGCCTCGGAGGCGGCCAGCGCCTCCTGCCACTTGTCCTCGCTGGGCTGCGAGGAATGCTCATGCTTGGGCTCGGCAAAGGTCGCGCCCTTGGCCTTGATCGTATCCAGCACGATGCAGGAGGGCACGCCCTTCTTGGCAAAGGCGTTCTGGATGGCCTGATAGATGGCGTTCACGTCATGCCCGTCGATCTCCTGGGTGTACAGGCCGAAGCCGGCAGCCTTGGCCGCCAGATCGCCGTGATCGAGGATGGCCTCGGTGCTGCCGTCCAGCTGATAGCCGTTCTTATCGATGAAGAAAATAATGTTGTCCAGCTTCTTGGCATAGGCCAGATGGAAGGCCTCCCAGACCTGCCCCTCGTCCGCCTCGCCGTCGCCCACGATGCAGAACACCCGGTTGCTGCGGCCGTCCAGCTTGTTGCCGAGGGCGGCGCCCACCGCCGTGGACACGCCCTGACCCAAAGACCCGGTGGTAATGTCTACGCCGGGGGTCAGCTTGCAGTCGGTATGGCTGGGGAAATGGGTGTGGGGCTTGTTGAGGGTGTAGGCCTCTTCCATGGGATAAAAGCCCATCAGGCCGAAGGTGGCGTACACCACCGGGCCGGCGTGACCCTTGGACATTACCAGCCAGTCGCGATCCGCCCAGCGGGGGTTCTTGGGATCATAGTGCATGACTTCGCCGTACAGCACCGCCATCAGATCGGCCAGATCCATGGAGCCGCCCACGTGGCCGAAGCCCAGCGAGTGGATGACCCGCAGCGTTTCCAGCCGGATCTGTGCGGCCAGCACTTCGATCTTCTTCACGTCCATGTTGCAAGTTCTCCTTTCGTTTTGCACAGCGGAGGCGCCGCCCCCGCTGCCGCCTGCCTTATTACGACTACGAGTGTACCACAGCCGGGCGGCAGAAACAAGAGCAACTTCCGCCTCATTTCCATTTTTTTCTGTTTGCCCCGGCACGACCGGTGCGACGGCGCCATAGAATGGGAAGCGCGGAGTTCCTCCGCGTCACCTATACTCTATGAGGAGGCCCTTCCATGGCAACTTTCACCAATCAAGCAACTCTTTCTTACGGCGGCGTGACGCTGCTGTCCAACGTGACCACCGGCGAGCTGGTGGAGCAGCTGACCGCCGCCAAGACCTCCGTCAGCGGGGCATATCACCCCGGCGAGGTGCTGACCTATGCCGTGAGCCTGATGAACGCAGGCTCCGCGGAGATGACCGATCTGACCGTGACGGACGATCTGGGCGCCTACGCCTTCGGCACGGAGACGCTGTATCCCCTGACCTATGTGGCCGGCTCAGCCCACTATTTCGTGGAGGGGGTTTTGCAGGCAGATCCCGCCGTGACCGCCGGGCCCCCGCTGGTGTTCAGCGGCCTGACCGTGCCCGCCGGCGGCAACGCCATGCTGATCTATCAGGCGCAGGTCAACGAGTACGCCCCCTTGGGCGACGGCGCCCAGCTGACCAACACCGCCACCGTCGCCGGTGAAGCGCGGATAAGCGCGGTGTCTGCCTCTGCCGTCACCCCCGCTGAGAACGCCCCCCTGCTGTCCCTGCTGAAGGAGATGACGCCCAGCCGCGTCTCCCCCGGCGACACGCTGAGCTATACCATCACCGTGCGCAACGAGGGCAGCGCCGCCGACGCAGCTGCGGCGCTGGTGTTGGCCGACACGCTGGATCCCGCTCTGTCCGGCCTGACCGTGACCTTCAACGGCACGGCGTGGACGGAGGGCGACCAGTACACCTATGACGAAACCACCGGCGCCTTCGCCTCCGCAGCGGGCGCCGTGACCGTGCCCGCCGCGGTGTACACGCAGGATCCCATCACCGGCGCGTACACCGTCGCGCCCGGCGAGAGTGTGCTGGTGCTGACCGGCACGGTGTAAACCGGGCAAAAGGCGTTGAGCGCGCCTTTTTACCACGGTTTCCCCGCTGTGAGCACGGCTTTTGGCATAAAAATGCGCCCGCCGCCATCCCGGCAGCGGGCGCGCTTTTTCATTTGGGATCAATAGAGCTTGGCGCCGGCGGGGATATGGGGATCCACCATCAGCAGGTGCAGCTTCTCCTCTCCCGCCTCCTGATGGACGGCGGAGATCAGCATGCCGCAGGAGTCGATGCCCATCATGGCACGGGGCGGCAGATTGGTGATGGCGATGGCCGTCTTGCCCACCAGCTCCTCCGGCTCATAGTAGGCGTGGATGCCGGAGAGGAT
>JAFTBL010000022.1 GCA_017455225.1 Oscillospiraceae bacterium | reverse complement strand
TTTGGGGATGGGCGACCGGGCGGATTTCCTGCCCACCCATCTCTCCCGCGGCCAGAAGCAGCGGGTGGCCATCGCCCGGGCGCTGGTGAACGACCCCAGTATCGTCTTGGCCGACGAACCCACCGGCGCGCTGGATCAGAAGTCCGGCAGTGCGGTGATGGATCTTTTTGAAAAGCTGAACGGCGAAGGCGTCACCGTCATCGTCATCACCCACGACGCGCAGGTGGGCGGCCGGGCCCGGCGGCTGGTGCACATCGTGGACGGCGAGCTCACCGAGCAGAGCGTGGAAGGGGGTGCGGCGCAGTGAAGAAAAAGCATTGGATCATCCTTGCCTGCACCGTCGTCGTTGTGGCTGCCGCCGTATGGGGCGTTTTTGCCCTGCGGCGCAGCAATAACAAGGTGTATGTCCAGCCGGTAGAGTATCTGAACTGCAACTGGGTGCTGTCAGGCGAGACCGGCACCGGCACCATCGCCGAGGCGGCGCAGCAGTTGGTCTATGCCGAGGGCGCCGTGGCGGAGGTCTACGTACCTGCAGGCACGGCGGTAAAGCCCGGCGACGCACTGCTGCGCTATGACGACTCCGGGCGCCGGCTGGACGTCCAGCAGCGCCAACTGAACGTGGATACCTACACCGCCTCGCTGTCGCTGGCCCGGCAGAAGCTGGATGCCTATCGCGCCATCGAGCCGGTATCGGAGCCGGAGGAGGATCCCTCTCCCCTCACCCCGTCGCAGCAGCTGGGCGAACCCATGGGGGGCGCCGGCTCCGCCGACGATCCTCTGGTCTATCTCTGCACGGCGGACACCGTAATCACCGGCAGCCAGATCAACACGTGGATCGCCGGCGGACTTGTGGCTCTGCTGCAGATCACGGACGAGAGCGGTGCCATCACGGACGAGTGGCGCATCGACGGCGCGGCACAGCTGACCCCGGTGGACGAATGGGGCTACTGGCACGCGGCCACCCGGCTTCCGTGGGAGCCGCCTACGCCGGAGGTGGAGCCTGGGCGCTCCTATACCGCCGTGCAGAAGGCCAAGCTGGTGGCGGATCAGGAGCTGACCGTGCGGAAGCTGGAAAACGCGCTGGCGCTGGCGGAGAACGCTCTGGCGCAGGCAAAGCGGGCGCTGGACGGTGCCACGGTGCGCGCGGCGCTCTCCGGCACCGTCACCGTCATGGGCGACCCCAACGCCCCGCCGCAGGACGGCTCGGCCTTCTGCGTGGTCACCGGCGACGAGGGCGTCACGCTGACGGGCTACGTCAGTGAGCTGGCGCTGGATCACACCCGGGTGGGCGACCGGATGAGCGTCAGCTCGTGGATGAGCGGCGCCGTAACCGACGCCCACATCATTGAGATCTCCGACTATCCCGTGGACGAGGGAGTCTATTACGGCTACGGTGTCGGCAATCCCAACGCCTCCTACTACCGCTACACCGCCTACATGGACAGCGCCGACGGCTTCTCCGCCGGCGAGGAGGTCAGCATCCAGCCCTACGTGGAGGATCTGGAGAACATGATCGTGCTGCCCAAGGTCTACGTCCGCTCGGACAGCGACGGCGCCTACGTCATGGTGGACGAGGGCGGGCTCCTTGCCCGCCGCGGCGTGACGGTGCGCGCCGCCCCGGACACGGAGTACGTGCAGGTGCTCACCGGTCTGGGCGTGCAGGATCTGCTGGCCTTTCCCTACGGCCGCAGCGTGTATCCCGGCGCGCTGACCACCACGGAAGATCAGCCGTCGCTGTTTTAGGAAGGAGGGTGCGCATATGTTGGAAAACGTTCGCTCCGCTCTGCGGGGCATCTGGGCGCACAAGCTGCGCTCCTTCCTCACAGTGCTGGGCGTCATCATCGGCATCGCCAGCATCATCGCCATCGTGTCCATCGTGGAGGGCACCAACCGCAAGCTGGAGCGCAGTCTGGTGGGCTCCGGCAATAACGTGACCACCGTCTCCGTCAGCGAGGACGGCTGGCCCTATGAGTTCAGCGGCGGCGTGCCGTCGGGCCTGCCGGTGCTGCCGGAGTCCCTTCTGGATCAGGTGCGTTCCCTCAGCGGCGTAGAGGCCGCCACGGCCTATCGCGTCCGGCAGGGCTGGCGCTCGGTGTTCTATCAGGATCGTTCCCTCAGCAACGGCTACGTGGTAGGCGTCGCCGATGACTATCTGGACACGATGCAGTACTCCGTGTCGCTGGGTCGTCCCTTCCGGGCGGAGGAATACCGCGCCGGCAGCAAGGTGGCGCTGGTGGATCAGCCTGTGGTAGACGCTCTCTTTGACGGCGCCAGTCCGCTGGGGCTTGCCGTGGAGATCGGGCAGGAGCCCTTCGTGGTGGTGGGCGTGGTGCGGGACGACAACGCCTCGCCCCGGGAGTATGAGTCCGTGGACGACTACTATATGTACGGCTACCTCTACGGCGCCGGACACGTGTATATCCCCTGCGAAACGTGGCCTCTCCTCTATCAGTTCGACGAGCCGCAGACGGTGGCGGTGCGGGCCGCCTCCACCGGGCAGATGGCGTCGGTGGGCCGCCGGACGGCCGACGTGCTGAACACCGTGGTCTATCACGACACGCTGCGTTACAGCGCCTTCAACGCCATGGACGACGCCGAGGCGCTGAAAACGCTGACCAACTCCATCCAGCTCATGCTGGTGGGCATCGCCAGCCTGTCGCTGCTGGTGGGCGGCATCGGCGTGATGAACATCATGCTGGTGTCGGTGACGGAGCGCACCGCCGAGATCGGGCTTAAAAAGGCGCTGGGCGCCAAGCGGCGCACCATCCTCTCTCAGTTCCTCACCGAGTCCGCCGTGCTGACCAGCGTCGGCGGCGTGCTGGGCGTGCTGCTGGGCATCGGTCTTGCCAGGATCATCTCCGTCATCACGTCGCTGGAGTTCGGCGTCAGCGTGCCGTGGGTGCTGATCTCCGTGGGCTTTTCCATGGTCATCGGCCTGCTGTTCGGCGCCATGCCGGCTTACCGGGCCTCCCGTCTGGATCCCATCGAGGCGCTGCGAAGAGAGTGATCTCCCATAAACAAAAAGCTGCAGGATACTTTCGTATCCTGCAGCTTTTTTCATGTCAGCCTTTATTCCTCCGCGGCCACGTTCAGTCCGAACTCCTCCGGCAAAAACCGGGGGCACACGTTCTCCGCCGTGCAGATCACCGAGGCTGCCAGTCTTGTGCCGATGCGGCAGGCCTCCGCCAGCGTCTTGCCGTAGGTCAGCCCCACGGTCACCCCGGCGAAAAAGGCGTCGCCCGCGCCGGTGGTGTCCTTCACGTCCACCTTCTGCGCCGGGCAGATCCCGGCGGTGCCGTCCTCGTCCACGTACACCGCGCCCGCCTCGCCCATGGTCACCACCATCCGCCGGATCCGAGCGCTTCTCACCCGCTCCGGCAGCAGGGCCAGCATCTCCTCCGCGGTCTTGCCGCCGTAGTCCTCGGAAAACAGGATCCCCGCCTCCTGCAAATTGCACACGAAACAGGCGGTGCGCCGGATAAAATCCCGCCGCTCCACGGCGATGCTCATGTTGGACACCGCCGCGAACACCTCCTTGCCGTGGGCCTGCGCCAGTGCGAACACCTTTTTCACCGTCTCCGGCTCCAGATCGATCTCAATGACCACGCTGTCCGCCCCGGCGAAGATCTCGTCGCCTCTGGTCTCCAGCGTGCGCAGCAGGGGCCGCAGGTCGGGCCGCTTGGAGATGGCGGCCGCCACGTCGCCGTCGTTGTTGAAAATAGCCAGCCACGTGCCCATGCCGTCGTCGCTCACGTCCACGTAGTCCACGTTCACCCGGTGGCGGCGCAGCTTGTCCACCACGTCCCGCCCGGCGCCGGTGCCGTCCACCAGCGACACGAAGGTAGGCCTCAGCTCCACGTTGGCGATATCCTCCACGATGTTGCGCGCCACACCCCCGTGGACCTGCTCCACCCGTCCGGCGTTTCGCCCGCCGGGGATATACACGTCCTGCGGATAGCCCTTCACGTCCACAAACACTGCGCCCAATACCACGATACCCATTTGCTCACTCCTTGTTGCTTTTTTCCAGCGCCAGCAACCGCTCCTTGCGCCGCAGTCCGCCGGCATAGCCGGTCAGCGCGCCGTTCTTTCCCACGCAGCGGTGGCAGGGGATCGCCAGCCACACGGGGTTGCGCCCCGCCGCCGCGCCCACCGCTCTCGCCCCGCCCGGCACGCCCAGCTGCGCAGCCAGCTGTCCGTAGGTGCGACTGTGCCCGTAGGGGATCTCCTGCAGCGCCCGCCACACCCGCCGGGCAAAGGGCGTGCCCTCCGGCGCCAGCGGCAGCTCGAACTCCCTGCGCTCCCCCGCCAGATACTGCCCCACCTGCCGTGCGGCCTCGTCCGTCAGCGGCGACG
>JAFTBL010000021.1 GCA_017455225.1 Oscillospiraceae bacterium | reverse complement strand
CTCTTTCAGCGGACGCTTGAAGAGCTGGGTATCCGCCACAAGCTCATCAAGGTCTTCACGCCTCGGCACAACGGCAAGGTTGAACGCAGTCACCGCAAAGACAACGAGTACTTCTACGCCTCACACAAGTTCTATTCCTTTAAAGACTTTCAAAAACAACTTGCTGTCTGGCAGTACAAATACAATAACTTCCCTATGCGCCCACTCCGCTGGCACTCACCTAAACAGGTCCTTTCTTCTTTTCCCGTTGTGTAACACATCATTGACAAACCTACACGGAAAAAGAAAAGAAAAAAATGCGCGCCCTTGCGCCGGCGCGGGGGATATGATAAGATAGGCCGGTAAAGGGGGCGAAGCGGATGCCTGTGGTGCTGGGGTGCAACATCAGCGGGAAAAAGAGGAGCGCCGTGGTTTTGGCGGCGCTGCGGTGCGGCTGCCGCTATGCAGAGGTGGCGCCGGAGCGCTTCGGCACCACGCTGGAGGCGCTTTTGCGCGGCGACGGGACGGCGGCGCTGGTGGACGCCCCCTTCGAGGAAGAACTGCTGGTGCTGGCACAACTGAGCGAGGGTCAGCTGGACGCGCTGCTGGCGCAGCTGCGGCAGCAGCGGTGCTCCATAGCGCTCAAGGCGGTGCTGACGCCCACCAACGCCGGATGGACGGTGCAGGCGCTATACGAGGAGCTGTGCCGGGAGCGGGCGGCGTTCGACGCCGGCCGCCGTGCCCATGAGTGAGCCGTGACAAGAAAAACCGGCCGCAAGAGCGGCCGGTTTCGTTTTTTGTTTTGACGGGGCGTTACAGCGCCGCGGCGCCGATGACGCCCGCCTCGTTGCCCAGCGCCGCGGCCGCAATGACGGGCACGGCGCCCTGCTTCTGCCCGAAGCAATGGGCGATCACGTAATTTCGCACGGGGGTCAGAAGCCGTTCGCCCTGACGGCTGATGCCGCCGCCCAGCAGGATCATCTCCGGGGCGAGGGCGTTGACCAGATCCGTAAGCCCCGCGCCCACGTATTCGCAGTAGCGGCGGAGCACCGCCTGCGCCGCCTCGTCGCCCTGCTGCGCCGCGTCGAACACAGCCTTGCCGGTCATTTCCGGCACCTTGGCCAGCAGCGAGGCGGGATACTGCTGGGCGGCACGGGTGGCCTGACGGCACAGCGCCGTGGCGGAGGCGTATGCCTCCCAGCAGCCGCAGCGGCCGCAGGTGCAGGGCTCGCCGTCCAGCACCAGCAGCATATGCCCCAGCTCGGCGCCGGCGCTGCGCATGCCGGCGTAGATCTTCCCGTTGATGATGATGCCGCCGCCCACGCCGGTGCCCAGCGTGATGAGCACCATGTTGCGGCAGCCCTTGGCGGCGCCGGCTACCGTTTCTGCCAGCGCGGCGCAGTTGGCGTCGTTGCTGAGCCGGACGGGCAGGCCGAACCGCTTTGCCAGCAGGTCGCACACCGGCACGTCGAACCAATGCAGGTTATATGCCCGCACCACCACGCCGCGGTCACTGTCGCAGTTGCCGGGCGAGCCAACGCCGATGGAGGCGCACTCGCCGACGGTCACGCCCGCCTTGGACAGCACGGTGTCCACCGCGTCGCCCATGTCGGCGATCACGGCGGCGGCGTCACGCTGGGCCAGCGTGGGCACGCTGTGGTGGGCCACGATCTCATGGGCCTCGTTGACCACGCCCACGGCAATGTTGGTGCCTCCCAGATCGATCCCGATCCGATACATACGGTCTATGGCTCCTTTCTCACAGATGGCTGACGTAGGAACGGTTCACCTTCACCGACGTATCCTTGTCGGAGGATTCCACACAGGCGAAAATGGTGCGCATGGTGGTCAGCGCCTCGGCGCCGGACACCTCCGGCTCCCGGTCGTGGACCAGCGCGTCCACGAACTCGTCGATGACGCCGGAGCGGCCGGTGGGCTTGAGGGAGGGGTAGTTGGAGGAGCGCCCCTCGTGATCCCGCACGATGATGGGGAAGGTCTCGTCGCTGTAAAGCAGCAGGGAGCCCCGGGTGCCGTAAAAGCAGGTGGAGGTGGAATGGTGGCCGTAGATCGTCCAGCTGGCGGCCATGGTGCCCATGGCGCCCCCGGACATCCGCAGGATGCAAAGGGCGTTGTCGTCCACGCTGATGAGCTTGCCGTCGTCGCCCCGCTTGTTCAGCGTGACCACCTTGGAGGTGGTTTCCACCACCTTCTGCCCCAGCAGGAACTGCAGCAGATCCACCTTGTGGATGCCCAGATCCGACAGGGCGCCCATGGCCGCTTTGGTCTTGTCAAAATACCACGTGTCCTCGTCCCGGCTGCCCATGGCCCAGCCCTCGGGCCCGGCGTTGCCGATCACGGCCCGGAAGGTGATCACATCGCCGATGACGCCCTCGTCCAGCAGCTGCTTGGCCTGACGGTACACCGGGTCGAAGCGCATGTTGTGGCCGATCATCAGATACCGGCCGTTGCGCTCCGCCGCCGCCACCATAGACTCGCACTCGCCCAGCGTGACCGCCATGGGCTTTTCGCAAAGCACGTGCTTGCCGGCGTACAGCGCCGCGGTGGTGATCTCCGCGTGGGCGCGGTTTTCCACGCACACGGACACCGCGTCGATGCCGGGGTCGTTCAGCAGGGCGAAATAGCTTTCGTATACGGTGCCGCCGTAGCGTGCGGCGGTCTCCTCTGCCCGGTCGGGGATCCGGTCGTAGTAGCCCACCAGCTCCACGTTGGGATTGGTGGCGTATTCCGGCAGATGGCGCACCTGCGCGATCTTGCCGCAGCCGATGACGCCTATGCGGATCTTGTTCATTTCGTCGCCTCCTCATTCTTCCATGCCACCGTCAGGGCGCAGCCGTAGCGCAGGGTGTACCACACCGACACGCCCTCCGGCAGCGCCAGCTTGCTCAGCTTCAGCAGCGGCCCCTTGCCGGTGAGCTTGAAGATCGCCTCCTTGGCGGTCCACAGCTCCCAGAACCGGCGCTCCGGCTCGTCGCCCCGCAGGGCGTAGGCCAGCTCCGACTCGCTGCATACCCGGCGCAGGAACTTGTCGTCCACCGCCCGGATCGTTTCCACGTCCACGCCCACGGGGCGGCTGTCCACCGCGCACACGGCGTAGGCCCCGGAGTGGCTGATGCTGACGTACCAGCCGCCGTCGGTCTCCGGCTTGCCGTCCTCGTTCCAGCGCAGCGGCACCTCCGCCGGCGTGCAGCCGAAGCGGGGCGCCAGCATCTCCCGCGCCAGACGCTCCCCTGCGGCGGTGCGCAGACGATCCGCCTCGTCGCGCATGGCCTCGGCACGCTTGCGCCGCTCCGGGCTCATCCAGTCTGTGACAGGGGTGCCGTCCTCCTGCAAAATATCGTACCAGCGCAGCTCCATCCGTTCATTCCTCCCGTTCGGCGGCAGATCCCGCCGCCCCAGCGCATAGATATATGGTATTATACCATGCCGCGGCGCCGCGCGCCACTGCTTTTTTTGCAGCCGGCGGCAGAAATTCGCCGGGCGCTTGCAATTCGTCGAAAAAGGGGATAAACTGTCTTGCGTGGAGAGAGGAGGAACACGATGGTTTCCGTTGTGGAAGTAAAAAGCAAGCGGCAGATCCGGGAGTTTGTGGACTACCCCAACCGGCTCTACCGGGACGTGCCCCAGTTCGTGCCGGCCACCTATGACGACGACCTGCAGGACTGGGACCGGAAGAAAAACACCGCCTTTGCCTACTGTCAGGCGCGGTGCTGGCTGGCGTACCGGGAGGGGGAGATCGTGGGGCGGATCGGCGCCATTTTGAGCAGGCGGGCCAATGAAAAATGGGGCACCAACCGCATGCGCTTCACCCAGGTGGACTTTATCGACGACCGGGAGGTGTCCCGGGCGCTTTTTGAAACGGTGGAATCGTGGGCCCGGGAGATGGGCTGCGACGAGGTGCACGGGCCGCTGGGCTTTACCGACCTTGACCGGGAGGGCATGCTGGTGGAGGGCTTCGACCGCCGCAGCTGCTTTTTCACCTACTATAACCACCCCTACTATATCGAGCACCTGACGGCGCTGGGCTACGGCAAGGACGTGGACTGGGTGGAAAACTACATCACCGTGCCTTACGACGAAAAGACGCTGGAGCGCTGGCAGCGGCTGAGTGACTTCGTGCTGCGGCGCTATCACCTGCACCTGTTCAACGCCCGGACCCGGCTGGATTATCTGCCGCTGCTGGGGCGGTTTTTCAAGCTGGTGAACACCGCCTACGCCCCGCTTTACGGCACCGTGGAGCTGTCCGACGAGCAGATACGCCGCTACGCCGGCAAATTCGCGCCGCTGCTGAACCCGAAGCTGACCTGCTTCGTCATGGACGAGAACGACGAGATGGTGGCCATGGGGGTGGGCGCGCCCTCCATCGCCGCGGCGCTGCAGAGGAGCCGGGGCCGCTATCTCCCCTTCGGCTGGCTGGGGCTTTTGAAGGCGTTCGTGAAAAACGACACCATCGACCTGCTGCTGATCGCGGTGGATCCCAAGTATCAGGGCAAAGGCGTGAACGCGGCGGTGATCAACAAGGTGATGCGCGGCGCCGTGGCCATGGGCATCACCCACGCCGAGACCGGACCTATGCTGGAGACCAACGAGAAGGTGCAGGATCAGTGGAAGGACGTGCCGCTGGAGCGGCACAAGCGCCGTCGCTGCTTCCTCAAAAAGCTGGAAAAGTGAAGACACGCAAAAACGCCGCCCGGCGCCGGGCGGCGTTTTTTCGGGGTATCGGCAGAGGTCAGGGCAGGGGGATGGGAGGCAGAGTGATGCTGCCGTCTTCGTTGACGGTGAGATCGTCACCGCCATCGGGCGCTGGTTCAGACCCGCTCTCCGGGCCGGTCTCGCCGGTGGAGCCGGTCTCACCCGCCTCGCCGGACTCGGAGTCCAGATCGGGCAGCTCCGGCGTGGAGTTGTCCTCCGACTGCACGGGCAGCTCCTCCCCATCGCCCAGCACGGGGGTCTCGCCGTCGGAGGGATCCGCCGCGACAGCGTCGCCGCCGCCGGAGGGAGTGGTCTGCTCCGTTTCAGAGGAGGGATCCTTTTCGCCTGCGGGGTCTTTTTTGCCCCAGGAACAGCCGGACAGCGCCAGCGCCGCCAGCAGAAGGCACACGAGCCCTATCGTCCATTTACGCTTCATATCGTTCCTCATTTCCGCCGTTTGCGGGCGTTTTTCTGCCGATATTATACTCTGCCGCCGCCTTCGCTGTCAAGTCCGGCCGCCGGGACAAAAATTGGCCGGCGGCGGCATGAAAGGGTACGGCGCGCGCATAGGATGGTATTGCGACAAGCAGACGTGGGGAGTGGTGAGCGATCAAAAACGATCTGGAGCAGCGGGCCGAGCAGCTGGCCCTTTACCTGATAGAAAACCGCACGACCGTTCGTGCCGCCGCCAAAAAGTTCGGCGTGAGCAAATCCACGGTGCACAAGGACCTTTCCGAGCGGCTGCCGGAGTACAACCGGGGGTTGTGGCGGCAGGTGAAGGAGGTACTGGACGAGAACAAGGCCCAGCGTCACATCCGGGGCGGCATGGCCACCCGGCGCAAGTACCGGGGCGCGTAAAAAAGGACAGAGTCTGTGACTCTGTCCTTTTTTTGCAGATGAAACGGCCGGGCTATTCCACGTCCTTGAAGGTGGGCTCCGGGGCGTGGATCACCACGCGGGTGCCGGCGGGCACGGAGCGGGTCAAAAAGGCGTTGCCGCCCACCACGGCCCCCTCGCCGATTACCGTGTCGCCGCCAAGGATGGTGGCGCCGGAGTAGATGGTCACGCCTCTTTCCACCGTGGGATGGCGCTTGCCCGGCAGGCTGGCGTGGCCGCCCCGGGGGGACAGCGCGCCCAGCGTGACGCCCTGATAGAGCTTCACGTGGTCGCCGATGACCGAGGTCTCGCCCACCACCACGCCGGTGCCGTGGTCGATGAAGAAATGGGAGCCGATGGAGGCGCCGGGATGGATGTCGATGCCGGTGCGGCTGTGGGCGTATTCGGACATGATGCGGGGGATGGTGGGCACCTTGCGCAGATACAGCTCGTGAGCTACCCGGTAGACGAAAATGGCGAAAAGACCGGGATAGGCGAAGATGACCTCCTCCTTGTTCTGGGCGGCGGGGTCGCCGTCAAACAGGGCGTCCACGTCGCTCATCAGCAGCTGCTGTACCCGGGGGAGCTGGGCGATGAAGTCCTGCGCCACGGCGGCGGGGTCGGCGGTGCTGCTCTCCGGCAGGGCCAGAGAGATCTGCTCGGCCAGCTGCAGCTCCAGCGGCTCCAGCACCAGCGCGGCGTAGTCCGCCGGGTCCAGGGACATCAGCGAGGCGTCGCCGAAATAGGCGGGGAAAAACAGCCGGCGCAGCGCGCCCAGGATGGCGATCACCGCCTTGCGATCCGGCAGGTGAAGGCACTTGCCGTAGATCGGGGTCTGGCAGAAGCGCAGCTGCTCCCCGATCTGCCGCGCCACGGAGCGGAGCTGTTCATCATACATGAGGGATACCTCCTTGCGTAAGAACGATGCTGCTTTATTATAGAGCGAATTCCCCGCAATTGCTACTGTCAAATGCGACAAAATACAAAATTTTCTCAAAAACGAGGGAGAGCGCACCTTTTTCGGTGCGCTCTCCTGGGGTTTGTTTTCGTGGGGTCACGGCTTGCCGTAGGCGCCGCCGCACCGTCCGGCACAGGCGCCGCAGCTGCCGCAGTTGCCGCCGCAGGAGTGACGGCCCGCCCGCTTGTCCCGCGCCAGCTTGCGAACGATGCAGCATACCGCGGCGCACAGCGCCGCCGCCACCAGCAGCGTGCCCCAATTGGCGGCCAGCCACGTCAGCATAAGGGATCACTCCTTTCTCAGCGGTAAGGGTTTTTACTTTACGTTGACCTTGGCGGTCAGCTTGGTGGACTCCTTGTAGGGACGCACCAGCATGTACACGGCGAAGACGATCACCGCCACGGCCACGATCAGCCCGATCACGTTCAGGTCGCCGGCAAAGGCGCGGCCGATCTGATACACGCACAGCGCCACCAGATAGGCAAAGCCGCACTGATAACCGATGGCGAACCACGTCCACTTGCGGTTGTTCATCTCGCGCTTGATGGCGCCGATGGCGGCGAAGCAGGGGGCGCACAGCAGGTTGAACACCAGGAAGGAGTAGCCGCTGACGGAGGTAAACGCCTGCGCCATGTTCGCCCAGGCACTGCCCTCGCCCGCGCCGTAGAGGATGCCCATGGTGCCCACGATGTTCTCCTTGGCCACAAGGCCGGTGATGGAGGCCACGGCGGCCTGCCAGTTGCCCCAGCCCAGCGGGAGGAAGATCCACGCAATGGCGTTGCCGACGGTGGCCAGGATGCTGTGGCCGATCTCATCCTCCTCCAGCATGCGGAACGTACCGTCCACGGTGCCGAAGAAGCTGAGGAACCAGATCACGATGGTGGACAGCAGGATGATGGTGCCGGCCTTCTTGATGAAGCT
>JAFTBL010000020.1 GCA_017455225.1 Oscillospiraceae bacterium | reverse complement strand
GCGACACGCCCTGATCGATGCTGCGCTTCCACGCGTCGTAGATCTCCGGCTTCAGCCGGGTGCGCATCTGCTCTTCGTTGAACACCATGCTGCCGAACAGAGCGGGGATGTCACGCTTTCTTTCCGTCATATTCGTATTCCTTTCCATATCAACTTGCCGGCCTCATCCGGCAAACAGAGCAAAAACACCGGGAGTGATATAGACCTCTACGGCCGCGGCCGCAAGGAAAAGGGGCAGGATCCACAGCAGGAAGACCCGCGCCAGCTCACCGAATGCCGTTTTCACCAGCCCGGCCTGTCCGGAACGGAGCCGCTCCGTTACCACCCGGCACAGGTACAGCCCGCCTGCAATGGACAGGATCAACGCCGGAAGCTCCAGGATCCCGTGGGGCACGATGCCTGAGGCATAGGCCAAAAGACTTTTTCCGTTGTTGACGTAATAGGCGCCAAGAAACCCCATCATGATACTGTTCACGCCCAGCGGCAGCGCCGGCAGCTGGATATACGGGATAAAGCCGTAGAGCACGCACAGTGCGCCGGCGCGCAGATTGTTGGCAAAAATGCCGGGCATGCTGATCTGCCCGTCGCTGACCGCTCCGCCGGATTCCAGCAGGGACATATAGAACTCCACAGCAGAGGCGGCGATTTTGGGGAACAGGCGCCCGGCCCCGTAACTGAGCGCCAGCAGCGCGGCGAAGGCGACGGCCGCATGGCGGAGCTGGGTGCGGAAGGGGCCGCGGACAAAGCTGCGCAGCGCCAGCGCCTGCGCGCGAAAATACGCCGTCATGCCGTCAGTCTGGCAAGCCCCAGCGCAAGGCGGCGCAGCGTCTCGTCCCGTCCCAGGATCTGGCAGATCTCCACGGCGCCGCCGGGAGTCACCGCCTTGCCTGCTGCGGCGATCCGCACCGGCCACATCAGCGTTGCGTTCTTCACGCCCAGCTGCTCCGCCAGCGCGATCAGCCCGTCGTGAATGGCGTCGTTCGTCCAATCCGGCAGTGCTTCCAGAATGGGGATGGCGGCGCGCAGCATTTCGGCGCTGACGGCGGCGTCGGTCTTGGATTTTTTATTGGTGAACAATTCCACGTCATAGTCCGGCAGCGCGTCGAAAAAGTCCAGCTTCTCCGGGATATCCGTCAGCTTTTCGCACCGCGCCTGCAGCAGCGCGGCAATGGCGGCGGTGTCGAAGCGGGGGTCGCGCACCGCCTGCCGGATGTAGGGCAGCGCCGCCTGATGAAATGCCTCCGGCGACAGATTGCGCAGGTACACGGCGTTGAAATGATCCAGCTTGGCCCGGTCGAAGATGGCGGGAGACTTGGAAATGCCTGTCAAGTCAAATGCCTTTACAAGCTCCGGGAGAGAAAAGATCTCCTGCTCTACCAGCTCACCCTTGGGGCTCCAGCCCAGCAGGGCGACGTAGTTGAGGATCGCCTCGGTGAGATAGCCCTCGGCCTTCAGATCCTCATAGCTGGGATCGCCGTGGCGCTTGGACATCTTGTTCTGGGCGTCCCGCATGACGGGGGAGCAGTGCACGTAGGTGGGTACGTCCCAGCCGAAGGACTCGTACAGCAGATTGTACTTGGGGGCGGAGGCCAGGTATTCGCTGCCCCGCACCACGTGGGTGATGCCCATCAGATGGTCGTCGATCACGTTGGCGAAGTTGTAGGTGGGCAGACCGTCCCGCTTCAGCAGCACCTGGTCGTCCAGCGTGCCGTTCTCCACGGTGATGTCGCCGAACACGGCGTCGTGGAAGGTGGTGGTGCCGGTTTCGGGGATCTTTTGGCGGATCACGTAGGGGAGGCCGGCGTCCAGCTTGGCCTGCGCCTCCTGGCAGCTCAAACACCGGCAGGGGTCGGCGGCGCGGTCAAATTCGCCGCTGTCCTCCTCAGACTCGGTTTTTTCGCAGAAGCAGTAGTAGGCGCCGCCCAGCTCCACCAGACGCTTGGCGTACTTGCCGTAGGTATCCCGCCGCTGGGACTGGATATAGGGCGCCACGGGGCCGCCTATATCGGGCCCCTCGTCGTGGGTAAGGCCGCATTCGGCCATGGTGCGGTAGATCACGTCCACCGCGCCGTCCACCAGCCGGCCCTGATCCGTGTCCTCGATGCGGAGAATGAACGTGCCGCCGGTGCTGCGGGCAATGAGCCACGTATAAAGCGCCGTGCGCAGGTTGCCCACGTGCATATAGCCGGTGGGAGAGGGCGCAAAACGGGTGCGCACCGTTCCGCGGGGGATCCTGCGCTCCATCTCTTCAAAATAGGCCTGCTCCATGATATTGCCTCAGCCTCCTGCATACCAATAAAATTTCTATTATATATTAGACTTCCCACGGCAAAATGTCAATCGTTTCACATCATTTCTTGCATTGCGTGCCGCCGCGTGGTAGAATAGAAAAAACTTGAGCGATATTCGCAAAGGAGCGATCGGACATGGACGAGAGAAAGAAGCGCATCTTCAGCGGCATCCAGCCCTCTGGGGAGCTGACGCTGGGTTCTTATATGGGCGCGATCCGCAGCTGGGTGGCGCTGCAGGAGGAATACGACTGCCTTTACTGCATCGTGGACGAGCACGCCATCACCGTGCGGCAGGATCCGGCGCTGCTGCGCAAGCGGTCGGTGGCGCAGCTGGCCCAGTACATCGCCTGCGGCCTTGACCCGGAGAAGAACATCATGTTCATCCAGAGCCACGTGCCCCAGCATGCGGAACTGGCGTGGATCCTGGGCTGCTACACCCAGTTCGGCGAGCTGAGCCGCATGACCCAGTTCAAGGCCAAGTCCGCCCAGCATGCCGACAACATCACCGCCGGC
>JAFTBL010000019.1 GCA_017455225.1 Oscillospiraceae bacterium | reverse complement strand
TAATCATGAGGTCGTCGGTTCGAATCCGACATCCAGCTCCAAAAAAAGCGCCATCCACAGGATGGCGCTATTTTTGGAGCTGGATGCGGCGCTGGCGCGCCGACAATTTGATTAGATTGGGAGGGGCATACCCTCCCCTCCCAAGCCCACCCCATGCAAGCCTGGAGGCCAACAGCAAAGCATCCGCCTCTTACCGCGAAAGGAGCCTCATCCGGGGCGGTATTTTCTGGAGCTGGATGCGGCGCTGGCGCGCCGACCATTTTTGAAATGTTTTTAAAAGGTGCTTGGGAGGGGCGTTCTCCCCGGCGGGCGGCTTGACAGTTTTCCGTTCCCGTGATACCATAACGGCGCCGGCTCAAGGAGACGGATCCATCTGATCAAACACAATGCCGGATAAGACCGCAGGCGCCATCGTCTGCCGCTTTATCCGGCGTTTTCGGTGAAAGACATGCAAGACAACGACTTTACCAGCGGGGCGATCCTGCCCAAGCTGCTGAAATTTATGCTGCCCGTGCTGTTTGCCATGTTTCTGCAGGCAATGTACGGGGCGGTCGACCTGCTGGTGGTGGGCAAATTCTGCACCAACGCGGAGGTTTCCGCCGTATCCACCGGATCCCAGATCATCATGACGCTGACCAATCTGCTGGTGAGCTTTTCCATGGGCGTGACGGTGGCGGTGGGAGAGCGGATCGGGCGAAAGCGCCCGGAGGAGACGTCCCGGATCATCGGCACGGGGCTGGTGATCTTTGCGGCGCTGGGCGCGGCGTTCACGCTGATCGGCGCAGGCGGGGCGGAGCTGCTGGCCCGCTTGATGCAGGCGCCGGCGGAGGCGTTCGCCGTGACGGTGGGCTACATCCGCATCTGCGGCGCCGGCTTTCTGGTCATCACCGCCTACAACCTGCTGGGCAGCATCTTCCGGGGGATCGGCGATTCCAGAACGCCTCTGATCGCCGTGGGGATCGCCTGCGTGTGCAACGTGGCGGGAGATCTTTTGCTGGTGGCGGTGCTGGGGCTGGGCGCGGCAGGCGCCGCGCTGGCCACGGTGGCCGCCCAGCTGGTGAGCGTGCTGCTGTCCCTGCTGGTGATCCGCCGGAGGCGCCTGCCCTTTGCCCTGCGCAGATCCCATATCAAATGGGAAACGGGCGCTGCCGCCGTCATCTTCCGCATCGGCACGCCTATTGCCCTGCAGGATTTTCTGGTGGGGATCTCGTTTCTGGTGGTGCTGGCCATCGTCAACAGCATCGGCTTGGTGGCCTCGGCCGGCGTGGGTGTGGCGGAGAAGGTGTGCGCCTTCATCATGCTGGTTCCCGCCGCGTTTATGCAGTCCATGTCTGCTTTCGTGGCTCAAAACTACGGCGCCGGGCGGCTGGACCGGGCGAAAAAGGCGCTGATGACAGGCGTTGCGGTGTCCTTTGCCTTCGGCGTGGTCATGTTTGCGCTGACCTTCTTCCGGGGCGACCTGCTGGCGGGCGTCTTCTCCAACGACCCGCAGGCGGTGGGCGACGCGTGGGATTATTTGAAGGCCTACGCCATCGACTGCCTGCTGACCTGCTTCCTGTTCTGCTTCATCGGCTTTTTCAACGGACTGCAGAAAACCACCTTCGTGATGCTGCAGGGCATCTGCGGAGCGTTTCTCGTCCGGATCCCGGTGGCGCTGGCAATGCGTCAGATGGGGGGCGGCTCGCTGTTTCTGATCGGTCTGGCGACGCCCTGCTCCACCGTGGTGCAGATCGCGCTGTGCTTCATCGTATACGCCCGCATGAACAGGCGGGACGCGAGCATGATAGAAAGGATGAACGGAAGATGAAGGATCTGATCGTCATTGACAAAAGCGTGCCCCAGTGGAAGGGCAGCCTGCACGTGCACACGGGGCGTTCCCACGACAGCGTGGCGCCCTACATGGAGGTGTTTGCCGAGCTGCGGCAGCGGGGCTACCACTTCTGCGTGGTCAGCGACCACGAGATATACTGGGATTCCACCGAGGGCGACCGGGAGGATTTTCTGGCGCTGGCAGGCGTGGAGACCATGCTGAAGGCCAACCCCGTCCGGGAGTGGAACGTGGACACCCGGCGCAAGGTGATGCACCTGCAGATCCTCAAGGACGAAACGAGGCAGGTCGCCCGTCCCTTCCGCCACGACGAGCGGATCCCCCGCTGCTACGACCAGGGGCTGGACAGCATGAACGAGTACATCCGCTATCTGGTGGAGGAGCGTGGGCAGATCGTGCAGCTGAACCATCCGGACTGGTCTCACGTGGAGCCGGAGATCCTGCTGGGCACGCAGAACATCTTCGCCTTTGAGCTGTTCAACAGCGCCTCCGACCTCTACTGCGGCGGACAGACCGACGACTGGCGCTGGGACTATTGTCTGGAGCGGGGCAGGAAGCTGCGGGCCACGGCGGGGGACGACTCCCACACCTACGGCGACAGGGCCGTGGAGTGCGGCGCGTCGTTCACCATGGTGTCTACCGCCGACTTCTCACGCCCCGGCTTGATCCGGGCGCTGAAGGAGGGACGGTTTTACCCCTCCACCGGGCCCCGGATCTACGACATGCGGATCGAGGACGGCGTTTTGAAGCTGGATTTCTCCGACGCCCGGCTGGTGACGGTGGTGGGCTACGGCAACGCCCCCGGCGAGTACAACGGCAGCCGGGGCGAGAGCTTCCCCGCGCCGCGGCAGGGCACGCTGCGTCACGTGGAATGGCGGGTGAACGGAAAGCTGAACTACTTCCGGGTGCGGGTGGTAGGGCCGGACGGCAGCGTGGCGTGGTCACAGCCCGTGTTCCTCGATGAGGTGACGGAGCATCCGCCGCTGGAGCAGCGGGGAGAGAACGACTGGTCGTTCCCCCGGTATCTGGACGAAATCAAGGGCGGCAAGTAAAAACAGCGGAGCCTGCGGCACGGCCGCAGGCTCTTTAGCTTGTCAAAAAGCCTCGCAGAGTTCGCGCCGCGCACGGCGCGAAGGTGTCTTATCGTAATTTCTGACGACATGTGCGTCAGAAATTACACCTCTCAGACTACGAAGTGTGCGAATTGTCCGCCAAAGGCGGACAAAGAGTGCGCGGAGTAGGCTGCAAGCCTTTTGTCAAAAAACGGCATAGCCGTTTTTTGACAGTCTCCG
>JAFTBL010000244.1 GCA_017455225.1 Oscillospiraceae bacterium | reverse complement strand
CCTCAGAGCGTCACCAGCTTTTCGTCCACCAGCTTTTGCAGGCTCATCAGTATGCCGAATTTGGCGTGCTGCCAGGTGAGGCCGCCCTGGAAGTATACGGCGTAGGGCGGGCGGATGGGGCCGTCGGCGCTCAGCTCGATGGAGCTGCCCTGTACGAAGGCCCCGGCGGCCATGATCACCACCAGCGCACTGGAGGAGTTGCAAACGGGGGAGGAGATGGACAGCTCGATATACCGCAGTCCCGCGTACCCCACCGTCATGGATACGATGTACAAAAGAGACACCGGCAGATACGTCCAGATGACCTGCCAGCTGATCTCCGTGCCGCCGATGAAGACCTCATAGGCGGCGTGCAGTCCCATCACCACGCCCACGGCGATGACCATTTTCAAATGATTGTATTTGTCGTCCTCATACTGGCAGCCGATCTTGCTGAACAGATCCGATCCGCTCCAGCACAGCATGGCGACGATGGACAGGATGAACCACATGGATAAAACCTCCTTGTCTGTAAACCAAAACTACTTTACAGACGTTGCAGGCGGCGGCCTGCGGCGAAAAGGATGGTTGGGCGTGTTCATAGCGCGATCAAGCCCGCCTCCTGCATTTTCTGCAGGCTCATCATCACGCCCAGCTTGGCGTGGTACCACGTCAGACCGCCCTGATAGTACACTGCGTAAGGGGGGCGGATGGGGCCGTCGGCGCTCAGCTCGATGGACGAGCCCTGATTGAACGCGCCCGCCGCCATGATGATCTCGCTTTCGTAGCCCGCCATGGGGGAGGGCACGGGGGTGACGTAGCTGTCCACCGGCGCGGCGGCCTGAATGCCCTTGCAAAAGGCGATCATGGCCTCCCGGGAGCCCAGCTCCACTGCCTGAATGATGTCGCACCGGGGGGTGTCCCACGTGGGCACCACCCGGAAGCCCAGACGCTGATAGCACCCGGCAGCGAACACGGCGCCCTTCACCGCGCTCTGCACCACCGTGGGCGCCAGGAACAGCCCTTGATAGAAGGAGGGCAGCAGCCCCATGTTGGCGCCCACCTCGCGCCCCATGCCGGGGGCGGAGAGCCGGTAGGCGCACCGGTCGATCAGATCCTTCCGGCCGCACACGTAGCCGCCGGTGACGGCCAGACCGCCGCCGGGGTTTTTGATGAGGCTGCCCACGATCATGTCGGCGCCCACGTCGGTGGGATCCCGTGTTTCAGTGAACTCGCCGTAGCAGTTGTCCACCATGCAGATCACGTCCGGCTTGCACTGCTTGCAAAAGGCGATCAGCTTGCCTACCTGCTCCACCGACAGGCTGGGGCGGGTGGCGTAGCCCTTGCTGCGCTGGATGGTGACCAGCTTGGTCTTTTCATTGATGGCGGCGCGGATGCCGTCGTAGTCAAAGCCGCCGTCCTCCGTCAGCTCCACCTGCCGGTAACTGACGCCGTATTCCATCAGCGACAGGGGGGAGGGGCGGATGCCGATGACCTCCTCCATGGTGTCGTAAGGGGCGCCCACCGGCGAGAGCAGCTCGTCCCCCGGCAGCAGATTGGCGCTCAGGGCCAGATACAGGGCGTGGGTGCCGCAGGTGATCTGGGGGCGCACCAGAGCGCTCTCTGCGTGGAAGCAGTCGGCATACACCCGCTCCAGCGTCTCCCGCCCCTCGTCGTCGTTGCCGTAGCCGGTGGAGGGGTTGAAGTGAGTCACGTTTACATTGTTGCGCTGCATGGCGCCGATCACCCGCGCCTGGTTGAACTCCGCAATGGCGTCGATGCGGGCAAAGGCCGGCTCTATTTCTTGCAGCACAGAGTCTGTAAAGGATAATACCTTGTCAGATACTCCCAGCGCCCGATACGCGGCGCCGCGGTCGATGGATCCCATGGCAGTTCCTCCTTGTCTTTCAACGTAAAACTGTACCATATCCCACTTGTCATTGCAAGGAGAAAAATGTATAATAGGGTCATATTTCGCTGAGAAAAAGGGGGTATCGGCGTTGTACTACGTCTATATGCTGCGCTGCGCCGACGGCTCCCTCTACACCGGCATCACGCCGGATCCCCGCCGGCGGCTGCAGGCGCATCTTGCCGGCCGGGGCGCCAAATACACCCGCTCTCACCCGCCGGTGGAGGTGGCGGCGCTGTGGCGCGCCGACGGGCGCACCGCCGCCGCCCGGCTGGAGTACGCCGTGAAAAAGCGGCTGGACAAGGAGCAGAAGGAGCGTTTGGCATCCGCGCCGGAGAAGTGGCGGGAACTGCTGCCCCATCTTTCGGAGCTGGCCATCGAACCGGCGGAGGTGACGGCGGATGGACAGTAAACGCTACGCCGCCCCCATGGAGGGGCTGACCACATGGCTGTGGCGCCGCGTCCACAGTGAGATCTTCGGCGGTGCGGACAAGTACTTCACCCCGTTTCTCTCGCCCAACGCCAACCGCTCATTCCAGAGCAAGGAGCTGAGGGAGATCGCCGATCCCGCCGCCGTGCCCCTTGTGCCCCAACTGCTGACCGCCAGCGCCGACCACTTCGCCTGGGCGGCGCGGGAGCTGGCGGAGCGGGGCTACCGGGAGATCAATCTGAACGCAGGCTGCCCTGCCGGCACGGTCACCGCCAAGCACAAGGGCGCGGGATTGCTGCTGTATCCGGATGAGCTGGACGCCCTGCTGGAGGACATATTCACGGCCCTGCCGGATCTGACGATCTCTGTCAAGACCCGCGTGGGCTATCTGGATGAAGGGGAGTGGCCGGCGCTGCTGGCGATCTACGAGCGCTATCCCATCCACGAGCTGATCGTTCACCCCCGGGTGCGGCGTGAGCAATACGGCGGCGCCGCCCGGCGGGAGCTGTTCCGCCGGACGAAGGCGTGCTCAATGCTGCCGCTGGTATATAACGGCGACGTGACCGACCCCGCCGACGAGGCGTTTTCCGGCCCTGTGATGGTGGGGCGCGGGCTGATGGCGGATCCGGCGCTGCTGCGGCGCAGCCGGGGCGGCCCGCCCGCCTCCCGGCAGGAGCTGGCGGACTATCTCGCCGCACTGGAGGAGGGGTATGAGGCCTGCATGGACGGCGCAGCCGCCCTCCACAAGCTGTGGGAGCTGTGGGCGTATCTCATCACGTCTTTTCCGGGCGGCGAGCCGTGGCTGAAAAAGATGCGCAAATGCCGCACGCTGGCGGAATACCGCCCCATCGCCCGGCGTGTGCTGGAGGAGCTGACGCCGGTGTGGGAGCAGAAAACAGAAGGAGAAGAAGACCATGTTTCGTGAAATGCTGCGGTTTCATCAGGCCATGCCGGAGCAGGAGTGCATCGCCCTGCTGCAGGGCGCCAAGCGGGGCGTTTTGAGCGTGCTGGGGGACGACGGATACCCCTACGGCATGCCCATGAACCACTACTATTGTCCCGAGGATGGCAAGCTCTATTTCCACGGCGGCATGCAGGGCCATAAGATCGACGCCCTGCGCCGGTGCGGCAAGGCGTCCTTCTGCGTCACCGACAGCGGCACGCCGGGGGAGGACGGCTGGCTGCGGTTTTGCAGCGTGGTGGCCTTCGGCACGGTGGAATTTGTGACCGACCATGACCGCGCCATGGAGGTGAGCCGCCTTCTGAGCCGGAAATTCACCTGCGACGAAGCGTATATCGAGGACGAAGTCCGCCGCGCCGGGCCGCGCACGCTGTGCTTTGCCCTGACGGTGGAGCATCTGACCGGCAAGCGGGTGACAGAATCGTGAAGGGCGGAGGGCTTGGCCGGGCGCTGCCGTGGCTGGCGGTGCTGGCGGCGGCACTGGTGCTGGGCGCTCTGGCGCTGGCCATGCGCCCGTGGGAGCCGGCGGCGTATGAAGAGCCGGAGGATCCCACCGTGCTGGTGAACGACGGCGCCAACTGGGTGCCCATCGTGCCGGCGGAGGGCGTGCCGGTCAGCACGCTGCAGCCCTCGGACTTCTCTGCCGACGGCGACGTGATCCGCTACACGGACAGCGATCTGGTGGCGCTGCAGGGCATCGACGTGTCGGAGTTTCAAGGAGAGATCGACTGGCAGCAGGTGAAGGACAGCGGCGTGGAATTCGCCTTTTTGCGCATCGGCTTTCGGGGCAGCACCGAAGGGCTTTTGAACGAGGACGCTCTGTTCCGCGCCAATCTGGAGGGCGCGCAGGAAGCGGGCGTCACCGGGGGCGTGTACTTTTTCTCCCAGGCGCTCGACCGGCGCGAGGCAGAGGAGGAGGCTCAGTTTGTGCTGGAGCTGCTGGACGGCTTCGTGCCGCCGCTGCCGGTGATGTTTGACTGGGAGCCGGTGGAGACGGAAGGCTCCCGCTCTCTGGCCATGGACGGCGACACGCTGACCGCTTGCGCCGCGGCGTTCTGCGATACGCTGAAACGGGCAGGCTGTACCGCCGGGGTGTACTGCAACCGCCAGCAGGGGTATTACCTCTACGATCTGGCGAAGCTGGCGCCCTACGCCCTGTGGATTTCCGACCCCAACGACTACCCGGATTTTTATTACGCCTTTCAGTATTGGCAGTACAGCTTCACCGGCGCGGTGCCGGGCATCGACACCGTGGTGGACAGGGACATGACGCTGCTGCCGATAGCAGATGATTAAAAAAAAGCCCGGAGCGACCGCTCCGGGCTTTTTTTGACAAAAGGCTTGCCGCCTGCTACGCGCACTCATTGTCCGTCTTTGGCGGACAATTCGCACAGCTTCGCAGTCTGCGCTTCGCGGCGTGCGCGCCGCGAACAGCTAACGCATAAGCCCGCGTTGCCAAATCACAGATTTGGACGCTTACTTATCTGCGAGGCTTTTTTCGCGCAAAAGGGGATCATTCAGTTCAGGATATACACGGTGCAGTCCCGCCGGCCCCATTGGTAGCAGGTGCTGATGTCTTCAAACCACAGGTCGATGATATTGCCCTTGATGGCGCTGCCGCAGTCCCGAGCCACCGCCATGCCGTAGACCCAGCTGCCGTTGACGGTTTGGATATACATCCGTGTGCCGTAAGGGATCACCGTGGGATCCACGGCGATGTTGCCCACCTCGGTGGGGTAGCCGGTGGCGCCGTAGCCGTGGATGGCGTAGGCGGTGGCGCTGCAGAGCATGACGCTGGAATAGCTCAGCGTTTCGCCGGAGGCAAAGGTCAGATATCCGCCGCCGTTTCCATCAGGATGATCCTCGGCGATCCGGTCGTCCCGGGATACGCTCTCCACCCGCGTGCCGTACTCCACCATTTCCGTCACGGCGGTGTCGTCGGTCTTGCCGATGTAGCTGGTGGAGCGCAGCTCACCCTCCATATAGAGGTCAAGATAGGTCTCCACGTAGGCTCCCTCGGCGCCCTGCTGCACCACCTGCTCTTTGCCCTTTTCCAGCAGGGGGTTGGCCACTCGCTCCGTCTCATATCCGGTTTCCACCGTCTTTTCCCACGTGCGGAGCCAGTAGTCCGTGATGCGGACGGTCAGCTCATCGCCGGTCATGTCCAGCACCACCATGTCCTTTTCGCCGGGGGTCACGTTCAGCCTCTGCAGCAGATTTGCCACTGTTTCATGCCGCGCCTCCACCGTCTGAGTTTCCTCGCCGTCAACAACGGTGACCTTCTGTCCTTTTTCCAGCACCAGCTGCGCCTCGCCCAGCCGGCTGGCGCCGGCGCGCACCTGCAGTAGCGGGTAGTCTGCATCCTCCTCCGGCATGCCGAAGATGGCCACGGGCGCTCCCTCGTCCTGCAGGAGATAGGTGTAGCGCGGGGGCTCTGCGTCCTGTATCGACAGGGGGATGACCACGGCGGCGGCCAGCATCATTCCGGCGGGGCGCAGACGCCCCTTCCAGAGCCTGACAATGGCGTTCCATAGCTTTTTCATAATACCTCACTCGCATTCTTCCGGCCGCAGTTTTGTACCGCTTGCCGGTTTGATACCGGGATGTAATTTTTGTAACCGGATTGTAACCTGCGAAGGAGTATAACACTGCCGGGCAGATTTGTCAACCCTTTGCCGGTTTTGTGAAAAAACAGTTACTTTTTTCACCGCCGCACATTTGCAGCAGTACTGTTTCGCTTGCATCGGCACGGCCTTTTTGTTACAATACGGATAGCTTGAAGAAACACGGAGGTCTGGTGCATGAGACCGGAGTTTATCACGGTGGGCACAGTGGTCAACGCCCACGGCATCCGGGGAGAGGTAAAGGTGAATCCCACCGGTGCCGACGCTTCGCTGATCGCCGGGTGCAAAACGCTGTATATCGGCGGCGAGGTCACGGCGGTGCGCAGCGCGCGGGTGCACAAAAGCGTGGTGCTGCTGACGCTGCCGGGCGTGGAGGATATGGACACGGCGCTGGCGCTGAAGGGGAAAGAGGTGGCGCTGCGCCGGGCGGACGTGACGCTGCCGGAGGGCATATACTTTGACGCGGAGCTGGAGGGACTGGCCGTGCTGGACGATGATACCGGCGCCGCCATGGGCACGCTGCGCCGCGTGCTGCACTATCCCGCCCATGACGTGTATGAGGTACGGGGGGAGAAGGAATATCTCATCCCGGCGGTTCCGGGGGTCTTCGTGGCCGCCGTGGACTTGGACGGCGGCGTGATGCGGGTACATGCCATGAAAGGATTGAGCAGCGATGAGGATTGACATTATGACGCTGTTCCCCGACGCGGTGGAGGCCATGATGGGTCAGTCCATCATCGGCCGGGCACGGGAGCGGGGCTTCATAACTATTGTTACGCACCAGATCCGGGAATATACCACCAACAAGCAGATGCAGGTGGACGACTATCCCTACGGCGGCGGCCGGGGCGCGGTGATGCAGGCGGACCCCCTGTACCGCTGCTGGCAGCATATCTGCGATGAGGCGGGGGAGAGGCCCCACACGATCTTTCTCTCTCCCTGTGGGCGCACCTTTACCCAGCAGGTAGCCAAGGAGCTATATGCCCGGCACGACCGGCTGATCCTTGTCTGCGGCCACTATGAGGGGGTGGATCAGCGGTTCATCGACGAGTGCGTGGACGAGGAGCTGTCACTGGGCGACTTCGTGCTCACCGGCGGCGAGATCCCGGCCATGGCGGTGGCGGACTGCCTGTGCCGTATGGTGCCGGGCGTTTTGCCGGAGGAGAGCTGCTACACCGAGGAGAGCCATTGGGACGGCCTGTTGGAATATCCTCAGTATTCCCGCCCGGAGGAATGGCACGGCCGCGCGGTGCCGCCGGTGCTGCTGTCCGGTCATCACGGCAAGGTGGCGGACTGGCGCAAAAAGGAAAGCTATAAGCGCACCATGCAGCGCCGGCCGGATCTCTTCGCCCGGTTTGACGAAAGCCGCCTGACCACCAAGCACGATAAAAAGATCCTGGCCGAGGCCAAGGCGGAGCTGGCGGCGGAGACGGAAGCAAAAGAACAGTAAAAAAACACGGGAGCGCAGGCTCCCGTGTTTTTATGCGTCGGCGTCTCACACGTCGTCCGGCTTTGTCTCCAGCACCAGGTCGTAATCGCCCAGCTTATGCACCTTGAATCCGTTTTTCTTGTACTCCTCGTAGTCAAAGGCCTCCAGCTCGTCGATGGCCAGCTTGTGGAACTCGTAGAAGTTGTGCCACCACTCATAGCCGCTGCCGAGGCTGGCGCCCAGATAGGCGTCGGCGATGTCGCAGCCCATGGCGGGCGCCACGTAGAAGGCGCCCATGGCCAGCACGTTCACTCCGTTGCCGGTGATGGCCCGCAGCGCCGCGGGCACGCTCTCCACCACGCCGGCGTGCACGTGGGGGCACTTGCTGGCGGCAATGTGGATGCCCATGCCCGTGCCGCAGAAAACCAATGCCCGCTCAAACTCCCCCTCGGCGATCATGGAGCCGACCCGCAGTCCCACCCGGTGGAACATCAGATCGGTATCGTTGGGGTCGGAATCGGCACGGACGCCCACATCGGTGATCGTCCAGCCCTTCGCTTTCAGGTGCGCCACCACGGCCTCCTTCAGCGGATAGCCCGCGAAGTCCGCGCCCACCAGCAGCTGCTTGTCCCGGATCGTTTTCATGGCTGTCATCCTTTCCTGTATCAAATCATAGCGCATTCAGCGGTCGGTTTACTTTATTATACCAAACCGATCGAAAAAAAGCAACCGTATCCCTTGCGCAGCGGGGGCGAATTTGCTATACTGGCAAATGAAACGAAATCGACCGAAAGGAGTGCGTGCCATGAAGCAGGCTGCGCTGGTGTATATCACCGGCCAATCCAACGCCCACGCCCACGGCAGGGCGCTGGCGGCGCAGGATCGGATCGAGCGCCCGCTTAACAACGTGTTCGCGCTGGATCGGGCGCAGAACCAGTCGCTGGACGTGCAGGAACTGGTCTGGAGCGGCTTTACCACCTGCGGGAAGAACCTGGGGGAGAGTCAGGATCACACCGCGTCGCTGGCCTATCATCTGGCCCGCCGCTGGCAGCGGGCGGTGGACGGCGGCGCGCCGCTGCCGGATCTCTACATCGTGCAGATGTCCGTGGGCAGTCAGGGGATCGTGAACGGCATGTGGAACCCGGATTGGCCCCGGGGTCTTACGCCCGGCCCGCTGGACACGGTGAATATCTCCCTCTATCCCTTCGCCAGGCACGTCTTTCCCATGGTGCCGGGAAGCATCGCCCGCCGGGGCGCGGAGGTGGCGGCCACGGCGTGGCACTGGCTGGGCTCTGAGCAGGAGGTGTGGGACGGCGCCTGTCTGCGGCCGGATATCGCCGGTCGTTACGACGCGTTTTTCGATACGATGCTGGCCGCGGTGGGCGTCGGGTGCGACGTGTATCTCTACAAGCTCTACATTCAGGAATTCTGCCGCGCTCACGGCATCCCCGCCGAGGCGACAGACCGGGTCAACGAGCTGCTGGCGCGCCAGTGCCATCGCCATGAGCGATTCCATTTTATCGCGGCGGAGGACAGCCCCTGCTGGGATCCCGGTAAGCCTCAGCTGGGGATCTTCGCGCCGGACAACGGACACTATTTACCAGCCGTGCACCAATGGTTTGCCGACCGGTTCTTTGAAGAATGGACGCCCCGCTTTGCGCCGGCGCCGGGGAAGGAGAAACAGGTATGAAGATCGTATTTTTGGGCGACAGCATCACGGAGGGCTGCTTTGAGCTTTTTCAGACGGAAACGGGGTTTGACACCGTGCGGGATCCGGAGCGGGGCTATGTGTCCATCCTGCGGCGGCGGCTGCAGCAGGCGTATCGGGGCGTGGAGGTGGTGAACGCGGGCGTGTCCGGCAACGCGGCGTCCGACGGGCTTGCCCGGCTGGAGCGGGACGTGCTGGCGCTCTGTCCGGACGTGGCGGTGGTGTGCTTCGGGCTGAACAGCGCCGTAACGGCGGAGGAGTTCGGTGCCACCGTGGGCGAGATCTTCCGCCGGCTGCGGGAGCGCGGCGTTTACACGATCTTCCTCACCCCCAATATGATGAGCACCTACGTCCGGCCCGACATGCCGGACTACTTGCTGGAGTCGGCGGAGCGGTGCACCCTGCGGCAGACCTCCGGCGAGATGGATCGCCGGATGGCGGCGGGCGTCCGCGCCGCGGAGGAAAACGGCGTCACCGTGTGCGACGCCTACGGCGTGTGGAAAAGGTGGGCGTCCTACGGCATCGACACCACCGCGCTTTTGAGCAACAGCATCAACCACCCCCGGCGTGAGACCCACGCCATGTTCGCCGATCTTCTCTGGCCGCTGCTGAGCGAGGCCGTGGAGGAGCGGCAGTAAGCGTTTTTTGTGTCCGGAAGACAAGATTCGCCTTGACAATTTACCGCAAATCGTGTATCATATTTCTGTTGTAAAGGGATAATACTTTACAGAAGGGGGTATATCCGTGAAAAACCAGACCTTCCGCATGACCATGCTGTATGATTTTTACGGTGAGATCCTCACCGAGCGGCAGAAGGAGTTTTTCGACCTCTACTACAACGAGGATCTTTCCCTGAGCGAGATCGCGGAGAATTACGGCATCTCCCGGCAGGGCGTGCGCGACGTGATCACCCGCGCGGAAGCGGTGATGACGGAGATCGAGGACAAGACCGGCATCGTCAAGCGCTTCATGGGGCTGCAGGACAAGGTGGACGCCATCGAGCAGGTGGCCGCCCAGCTGCGGGCCCTGAACTACCGCCGCTATGAAAATCCCGAGCTGGATCGCTTGGCGGAGATCCTTGAAAAGAACGTCGCCGCGCTGAAGGAGTAAGTCGGCAATGGCGTTTGAGGGATTGAGCGAAAAACTGAACGCCACCTTCCGCCGCCTGCGGGGGAAGGGACGACTGACCGAGGACGACGTCCGCGCCGGGATGCGGGAGGTGCGCCTTGCGCTGCTGGAGGCCGACGTCAGCTATAAGGTGGTCAAGGATTTCATCGCCGCCGTGACGGAGCGGTGTATTGGCGCCGACGTGCTGGAGAGCCTGACTCCCGGCCAGCAGATCGTAAAGATCGTCAACGAGGAGCTGACGGCGCTGATGGGCGGGGCCAACGCCCGGCTGACCATGGCGCCGCATCCGCCCACGGTGGTGATGCTGGTGGGTCTGCAGGGCGCCGGCAAAACCACCAACGGCGCCAAGCTGGCAGGCCTTTACCGCCGCCAGTTCGGCAAGCGGCCGCTGCTGGCAGCGTGCGACGTGTACCGTCCCGCCGCCATCACCCAGCTGCAGGTGGTGGGCAAGCAGCTGGACATCCCCGTGTTTGAAATGGGGCAGGGCGACCCGGTGACCATCGCAAAGGAATCCGTTCGTTACGCCAGGGATCACGGCCACGACATGGTGTTTCTGGACACCGCCGGCCGTCTGCATATCGACGAGGCGCTGATGGACGAGCTGCGTGCCATCAAGTCCGCCGTCTACCCCACTGAAATACTGCTGGTGGTGGATGCCATGACCGGTCAGGACGCGGTCAACGCCGCCACCGCCTTTGACCAGGCGCTGGGCATCGACGGCGTGATGCTGACCAAGCTGGACGGCGACGCCCGGGGCGGCGCCGCGCTGTCCATCCGTGCCTCCAACGGCAAGCCCATCAAGTTTGCCGGCACCGGCGAAAAGCTGGATATGATCGAGCTGTTCCACCCGGAGCGCATGGCCTCCCGCATTCTGGGCATGGGCGACGTGCTGTCCTTCATCGAAAAGGCGGAGCAGCAGTTTGACGAGAAGCAGGCGCAGAAGCTGGAGGAAAAGCTGCGCAAGAACCGCTTCACCCTCTCCGACTATCTGGAGCAGATGGAGCAGCTGCAGAGGATGGGCGATCTGACCCAGCTGGCGGGCATGCTGCCCGGCGGCATGGCCAAGGGCTTCGACCCCAGCCAGATCGACGAGCGGCAGTTTGCCCGCAGCAAGGCCATCATCCAGTCCATGACGCCGCTGGAGCGGGAGAATCCCCGCGTCCTCAACGCCAGCCGCAAACGGCGTATCGCCGCAGGCTGCGGGCTGGAGGTGGTGGACGTGAACCGCCTGCTGAAATCCTTTGAGATGCTGCAGGAGCTGACCCGCTCCATGTCCCGGGGCCGGATGCCCAATCTGGGCGCGCTGGGCGGCGGCAGAAACAGCGGCATACGGAATTTCGGCCGCAAAAAACGTTGGAAATAAGTGCAACCGCGCATTTATTGATACAAAGAAATTACTTTTTTGGAGGAAAGAAAAAATGGTCAAGATTCGTCTGAGAAGAATGGGCGCCAAGAAGGCTCCTTACTATCGCGTCGTGGTGGCGGATTCCCGCTATCCCCGTGATGGCCGCTTCATCGAGGAGCTGGGCACCTACAATCCCTGCGTGGAGCCTGCCGAGATCAAGATCGACACCGATCGCGCGCTGGAGTGGATCAAAACCGGCGCCCAGCCGACTGAGACCGTCCGCGCCCTTCTGAAGAGAGCCGGCGCGCTGAACTGAGGCGGAGGT
>JAFTBL010000243.1 GCA_017455225.1 Oscillospiraceae bacterium | reverse complement strand
GTTGTTTCAAAGGATGCTCGAGGATATTTCGTTCCCACACCGTTCACCGCAAAGGCAACGATGCGGCAGTTGGAGGAAGAAGGTTTTGTACAGGTACTCCATGTAAATGGCAGTGCGGATTGCTATCTGACCACACTGATTCCATACGGCTTTGTTGACAATGATCTTGCCAACGCAAGCGAATCTGCCGGAGAAATGGACGGGATCAAATACTTGCTTGTACCGTATTCCAGCGCTTTACAGGTGTATGTATACACGGACCGAAGTGACAACGAGGCGATACAAAAAGTCATAGCGCCATTGTTTGAGGAATACTTCCGCTAATATAAATATTAATGCAGCTTTGCTTTTTAGCCTTTACCGTAGTCGCTTGTTCAACGCCTACCTTTAAGTGAGTTAAATCCACCCGAAGACCACTTGATGATGTTGTGTTACCATTTTTTGCAGCCACGCACTAATATTATCCAAAAGGAGCTTCCTATGAAATGCCCCCTGTACCGCGCGGTGTGCGCCCTGCTGTGCGCTCTGCTGCTGACCGCCTGCGCCGCCGTTCCCGGCGGCCGTCCCACCTATGACGCCGGCGATTTTTCGCCGGTGCCCTATGAGGAGATGGAGTATCGCCGGCCGGATATGGCTGCGCTGGAGGAGTTGTTCACCTACACCGCCTCCTTCGCCGAAACGGCCAAGCGGCGGGACGCGGTGGCGCTGACCCGGCTGCTGTCATCCTGCTGGGATGCCTACGACAGCTTTTACACCATGCTCACGCTGGCCATGCTCCGTTCCGACGCCGACCAGACCGACGAGTATTACGCCGGGGCCTACCGCTACTGCGAGGAGCAAAGCGTCCGGGTGGAGGAGCTGCTGGATGCGCTGCTGATCGCCTGTGCCGCCTCGGAGGCCGAGGTGGACTCCTCCTATCTGGCGGGCTATGACGATCCCGCCGTGGAGCCCTATCCCGACCGGGCGCTGGAGCTGATGGTGCAGGAGAACGAGCTGCTGCTGGACTATTGGGACGCCATGATGCTGGACGAGATCACCGTGAACGGCCAGACCGTGTCCTATCTGGACTATCTGTCGGATCCCTCCCTCAGCGACGCGGCGTATTATGAGGCGCAGCTGGCCTACGCCAAGGCCTGCAACGAGGCGGCGGCGCCGCTGTATATCCGGCTCATCCGCGTGCGGCGTGAGTTGGCGCAGGTCTTGGGCTATGACAGCTATGAATCGTATCAGTACGACGCCTTCGCCCGTGACTATTCGCCCCGTCAGGCGGCGGCGTATCTGGACGCGCTGGCGTCTGACGCGGCGCCGGTATGCCGCCGGATCTACGATGCCTCCCCCTACGATGCCGTCAGCTACGCCCCCTTGACGGAGGAGCGGCTTTTGTCTCTGCTGGAGCAGGCCACCTCTTCCATGGGCGACACGGTGACGGACGCCATGGCGCTGATGCGGCAATACAGCCTGTACGACGTTTCGTCCGACAGCCGGAAAAGCCCCCAGTCCTACACCGTCTACCTGTACAGCTACGGCCTGCCCTTCTGCTTCGTGGACGCCTACGGCGACGTGGAGGATCTGCTGACCCTGTCCCATGAATTCGGCCACTTTGCCGACTCCTTCTGCAATTACGACGCCACCGGCAGTCTGGATCTGTCGGAGTTCTACTCTCAAGCCATGTCCCATCTGACGGTGCTCCGCTGCCGGGAGCTGTTCTCCCAAAGCGATTTCCGTGATCTGCTGCTGATCCACCTGCTGGATGCTGTCAGCACCTTCACCGAACAGGCGGCCTTCGCCGCCTTCGAGTCGGCGGCCTGCGCCCTGCCGGACGAGGAGCTGACGGTGGAAAATCTGAACGCGCTGGCGCTGTCGTGCGCCGTGCGCTTCGGCGCCGCCACGGAGCAAGACGAGCTGTACGCCTACTATTGGGCGCAGATCAGCCACCTGTTTGACACGCCCTTCTACGTCATCAGCTACTGCGTCAGCAACGACGCCGCCATCCAGCTCGCCGCGCTGGAGCGCGCCGAGCCCGGCGCGGGCGTGGTGTGCTACAACGACGTGCTGGACTGGCAATCGGATGCGTTCCTCTCCGAGGTGGAGCGGGTCGGACTGGAAAGTCCCTTTGCCCCCGGCCGCTGTGCCGAAAACGCGGCGCTGCTGCAGGAGCTGTGGACCCGGTACTTCCCGGAGCTGACGGCGCAGGCCGCCGCGTAACCGCAAAGGGAAAAAGACTCCGGCGGAGCCAAGCTCCGCCGGAGTCTTTTTTCGCCGGGCCTTACGCCCCCAGCAGGCTCTGGTCAAAGGCGAACAGCGCCTCATTGATCTCCAGCACGTTGTAGTTCTTCTGCCGGATATAGTACTCCACGATCAGGTCGAACTTGCTGCTGTGGGACAGGGCGAAGCCCGCCTTCTCCAGCAGCTCCCTCGTCTCCTCCAGCGACAGCTCCAGCGCCACGGCGAAGGCGATGGCGGTGGGCTTGCTGGGCCGGTAATGCACGTCGCTGCGGATCTTGGAAAACAGCTTGCGGTCGATGTTGGCCCGCTTGTAGCACTGGGCGTCGGTCATGCCCCTTTCGTCGATCTTCCGCAGCAGCATCTGGGAAAAGCTCTCGTCCAGATACCGGTCGATGAACTCGCCGGCGTTCCCCGGCGCCGTTCCCATCGGGGCGCTCTCCGCGCACAGCTTCTCCGAAGCAAAGCTCGCCCGGCGCCGCTGCAGCATCTTGCTCCGGGCATCGGTGTGTTCGGCCACGTAGTGGTCGTCGATGAACGCTTGCACCTCGCCGAACATCCGCCGTCCGTAGTCGAAGGCGGAGCGACCGAACAGCGTCAGATACACGGTCATCTCGTGGTCTGCCAGAAACGCGCCGATGGCGTCCACCGCCACGCGCAGCGCCAGATCCTTGGGATAGCCGAACACGCCGGCGGAGATCAGCGGAAAGGCCACCGCCTCGCAGCCCGCCTCCTCCGCCAGCTCCAGCGCCCGGCGATAGCAGCTGCGCAGCACCGCCTCCTCGCCCCGGTCGCCGCCGTGCCACACCGGTCCCACCGTGTGGATCACGTGGCGGCAGGGCAGGCGATAGGCGCCGGTGATCTTGGCCTCGCCCGGCCTGCACCCGCCCAGCGTGCGGCACTCGGCCAGCAGCTCCGGCCCGGCGGCGCGGTGGATGGCGCCGTCCACACCGCCGCCGCCCAGCAGCCTTTCGTTGGCGGCGTTCACAATGGCGTCACAGGGGAATTTCGTGATGTCCTGCCGGATGATCTGCAGCGGCATGGCGCCACCTCCTCGCGTGTTTTTTCTTTGCCGCTATTGTACCCGTCTTTTCCCCTTCTGTCAAACGCCGCTCAATCCTTCTTCCGTCCCTCGTAATCCTCCTGCACCGCCGCACTCCAGTCGCCCGTCAGTGCCTCGCTGCGGCGCACGCAGCCCACCGCCTTGGCCAGCGTTTCATAGACCACCCGGGTACCCCGCCGGTCGGCGTGGTAGTTCACCGCCCGGTCCTCGGCGATGCCCATGGTTCTGGCCGTGCCCACCGCGTCGATGTTGGCGGCAAGAAACAGGAATTCCCAGCCGTACTTTTCCTTCTGCTTCTCCACCAGCCTCCGCACGTCGCCGGCGTCGTAGCGGTGGCTGGCGTTCTCCATGCCGTCAGTGGTGATCACGAACACTGTGTGGTCGGGCACGTCCTCCGGCCGGGCGTACTTGTGCACGTTCCCGATATGGCGGATGGCGTCGCCCATGGCGTCCAGCAGTGCCGTGCAGCCGCCCACGGTGTAGTCCCGGTCGGTCAGCGGCTCGATCTTCTCCAGCGCCACCCGGTCGTGGAGCACCCGGCTGTCGTTGGAAAACAGTACCGTGGACACGAAGCACCGCCCCGGCTCCTTCTTCTGCTTCTCGATCATGGCGTTGAAGCCGCCGATGGTGTCGCTCTCCAGCCCCGCCATGGATCCGCTGCGGTCGAGGATGAATACCAGCTCGGTCAGCTGGCCGCGCCCCTGATTGGTTTCGTTCTTTTTCATGTGAATGACCCCTTTCTTGTTTGGTTGATCCCATGATACTCCGTCTTTGCCCCGCCGTGGTCGCCTGCCAGGCGACAAAAAGCCTTGCAGAGTTCGCGCCGCGCACGGCGCGCAGCAGGCTGCAAGCCTTTTGTCAAAAAAAGAACCGCTGTTTGCACAGCGGTTCTTTTTCATAAAGTCTCGGGCTTACTTGTTGCGTTCCTCGCCGAAGGTCTTCTTGGCCTCTTCCCAGCCGGCCCGCAGGCTCTTCAGGGCGGCCTGCGCGGCGTCCTTCAGGTCGTCGGTGGCGTCGGAAGCGGCGTCCTGCAGCTTCCCGGCGGCGTCCAGCAGCGCGGCCTTGGCGGCAGCCACCTTCTCCTCCAGCTCCGCCTGAGCGGCAGCCTTGCCGGACTCAGCGTCCTTGATGGCAGCCTGCGCGGCGGCGAGGCGGGCGATGGGCACGCGGAACGGCGAGCAGGACACGTAGTCCAGACCCACCTTGTGGCAGAACTCCACGCTGGCGGGATCGCCGCCGTGCTCGCCGCAGATGCCCAGATGCAGGTCAGGGCGGGTCTTGCGGCCCAGGGTGGCGGCCATCTTCACCAGCTTGCCCACGCCGGCCTGATCCAGCCGGGCAAAGGGATCGTTCTCGTAGATCTTCTTGTCGTAGTAGGCGCCCAGGAACTTGCCGGCGTCGTCGCGGCTGAAGCCGAAGGTCATCTGGGTCAGGTCGTTGGTGCCGAAGGAGAAGAACTGAGCTGTCTCGGCGATGCGGTCCGCGGTCAAAGCG
>JAFTBL010000242.1 GCA_017455225.1 Oscillospiraceae bacterium | reverse complement strand
GGTTGGAGACGACCCGGAAAAATAGGTAGCGCCAACACGAAAGACCGCAGTCAAAGGACTGCGGTCTTTTGCTTTGCAAATAGTTAGAACTGTCATTTTGAGCAAAGAGCCGGGTAAAAACCATTGGCTTCTGACAGGTTGGAAAAATGAAGAAACAGCCGCAAGTGCAAACGGAGAGGGTTACGACTCTTCCGCCGCTACTGCCGTTACGCCTACACATACTCGTCGCAACGGAGATGCAACTGTTTCCAACAACAAGTTAGCACAGAAGCGGTTCTATGTCAAGCAGACATCCAAACACGCCAAGTATACCCCGCCTATAGAGACGATGTTGGCTCGTTTCTTGACGGAGCGAATAATACCGTAAAATATGATAAAGAGAAGGGCCTATCGCCAGAGGCGTCCAGCAACCTTGTGCTTTGGCGTGCGCAACAAAACCCTTCTCCTACAAAGAAATTTCCACAACACAACACCGGTGTCAAGCAGTATTCCCACCGCAATACGACCGAGATCTCCAGCCGGGAGCTGCTGGCCAACACGCCGTGACCGCTGTGCTGAACAGGGAGATCAGCATGACGGCGCCCAGCAGCAGGCTCAGGAGTCGCTTTGTGAGATTCGTTTTCATAATCAGCCTCCGATCCTTTGGCATACCTGCCATGTATATATGATAATACATACTATATATTGTAGATACGCGGGCGGGAAAGTCACTGGCACTTGTGCCAGTGACAGAAAAAACCGCGGAATTTGTAAAATAAAAGGTGCAATCCGGAAAAGAGATGGTATAATAAAAAAGGGACTGCGATCCCCGTGTGTGTAATTTGAAAGGAGAGACCGACCATGATCATGGAAATCTACAAAAAAGCCTTTGCCGTGCTGATGAAAAAGCCGCTGCGCCTGTGGGGCATCTCTCTGCTGTGCATCGTGCTCACGTCCGTCGGCGCGGTGCTGTTCGGCATCATCCCCGGCGTGGCGCTGGCCATCTCACTGCTGCTGGAGACGTCGATGACCCTCATCTTTCTGCGGGGCTATCGCGGCCAGGAGGTCGGCACGCTGAACCTGTTCGACTGCTTCCGTGACTGGAACACCATCAAGCGCGTGCTGTGCGGCATGGGCTGGATGATGCTGTGGATCTTCCTGTGGGGCCTGATCCCCGTGGTGGGCTGGATCTTTGCCATCATCCGCACCTATGAGTACCGCCTGACCCCCTATATCCTCATGCAGGAGCCCGACGTCAAGCCCACCGACGCCATCAAGATCTCCAAGGCCCGCACCGAGGGCTGGAAGGGCAAGATGTTCGGCGCGGACATTCTGGTGGTCGTGCTGTTCTATGTGGCGATGCTGATCGTGATGCTGTTCGCCCGCATCCCCTACATCGGCGTGCTGTTCTGGCTGGTGGCCGTCGTTGCCCTGATCTGCTTCATCGTGCTGCTGCCCCTGTTCCAGGGCCTGGTGCAGTCCGCGTTCTACGAGGAGATCATGAAGGCTTCCGCTCCCGCCGCCCAGCTTCCCGCCGCCGCGCCGGCGGAGCCGGAGCAGGCTCCTGCCGCGCAGGAGGAAGAGGACAAGAACGCCGAGTGATCTACCGGCGCGTCTTCCTGAAAAACTGATACTGAAAAACCTCCGGCGTCAGCCGGAGGTTTTTTACTGCAATGCCATTTTGCGGAAGAAAATTTCGCATAATTAAAAAGCGATTCATTTTCTTTAATTCAATATTGACAAAGAAAGAAACTTGCGTTATCATTATATTTGTTAAATTGGACGGTCATTTCCGAAAGCGGCCGAAAGGCCGCAGTGAAACGATCGCAGAATACCGACGCGTGAAACGGAGGGATCTCAAAGATGAGACGGATGAAACGAACGGCGGCTCTTCTCATGGCGGCGCTGACGGCGCTGTGCCTCGTGCTGCCCGGCTGCGGCCAGACGGAGGAAGAGGAGGAGAAGGTCGTCACCGCACTGGAGGACGGCACCCGCACCATCGGCTTCTATGCGGACGGCGCTGTTTTGCAGAACGTCCCCGTGATGGAGACAAAGGGCTTTTACAGCGGCACCACCGAGTGCAACGATTCCTGCCATATGGCGACCTACAACACCACCACCAAGGAAGAGTACGACGCCTATATCGACCTGCTGCAGCGTCAGGGCTTCACCCTCTGCGCGGATAACACCGAGCATGGCATCCACGAGGACGTGTACTACGCCGGACTGCAGAAGGATGAGACCACCATCCATCTGGTCTATCAGGCGCGGCGGGGCTGTACCTACGTGATCGTGGGGGAGAAGGAGAACCTTTCCGAGCATCTGACGGATCGTGAGGAATTCCGCGCCGGCATCCGGGAGGGGATCCCCAACTCGCTGACCATGCTGGATCAGGCCAACGGTCAGGCGATGGGCATGATCTTCCAGTTGCGCAACGGCCACTTTCTGGTGATCGACGGCGGCATGCCCGCCAACACGGACAATGTGTTCAAGTATCTGCACGCCATGACGCCGGAGGGGGAGAAGCCGGTGATCGAGGGCTGGTTCCTCACCCACGGGCACGAGGATCACTTCGGCGTGCTGCGCACCATGTCCAACCGGAAGGATTTGTGCGAGCAGATCGTGGTGGACGGACTCTATTTTAATAAACCCAACAGTGAGCACGTGCAAAAGAGCAACTCTCAGGTGGAGAGCTTCAGCATCGTGGATATGCTGACCTTCATGCTGAAGGATCAGAACGGCCAGCCCACCAAGCTCTACCGCACGGTGATGGGCCAGCAGTACTATTTCTGCGACATCGTGATGGATATGATCAACTCCACCGAGTTCGTGCCCTTCGCCAACTCCGACGGCGACTTCAACGAGACCGACACCGTGTACGTGCTGAACGTGGACGGGCAGAAGGTGCTCATCAACGGCGATTCGGAGAGGGGCTGCATGTACAACATGATGAACAGCTTCCGCCCGGAGTACATGACGTGGGACATCTATCAGCTCACCCACCACGGCTACAGCTCCCTGCGTGAATTCTTCGACTACGCAACCTACATCAAGACCGTCATCGACCCCAGCCGCCTGCTGGTGGACAGCGTGATGGACAACGGCTCCACTCTCTACCTCCGGGACGAGGTGTGCGAGGAGTTTTTCTATCAGGGCAACGACGTCGGCACGATCCGCATGACCTTCCCCTACGAGGTGGGTCAGATGGAGATCCTGGGCAATGATTTCGACGTTTACCCCACGTGGGATCAGATCATGTTTACCCAGTCCTATTATCTGTATATTGAAGGCTGATCGGCCGAAGACATTCATCCTGTAAGTTGATTCGACGCGGGAGGTAACTATGAAAAAGAAAGCTTTATGGATCATCGTCGCGGCGGCGGTGGTGGCGCTGGGCGTCACGGCGGCCGTGGTGCTGGGCGGCGGCAGGCAGAGCATGCCGGGACACGGCAACGTGGACGAGATCGACTGGTACGATCCCCAGGGCACGGAATACGTGATCACGGACGTGGATATGCTCTACGATCTGATCACGTTGTCCTATCACTATGATTTTGCCGGCCAGACCATCAAGCTGGGGGCGGACATCGCCGTGAACACCGGCAATGCCGCCGACTGGGAGGAGAAGGCGCCCGCCATTCCCTGGCGCCCCATCCAGCAGTTTGCCGGCACCTTTGACGGGCAGGGGCACACGATCTCCGGCCTGTACGCCAATACCATCAACACCCCCACGGCCATGTTCAACAACGTGGACAAGAGTGCCGTGATCCGGGACTTCCGGCTGGAGAACTCTCTGTTCCTCACCGCCGGATCCTTCGGCAGCGCCGCCATTGCCACCAACTTTGCCGGCACCTACCAGCGCATCTACACCGACGCCGTCGTGCGCTGCAGCTACGGCGCGGTGGGCGGCCTGCTGTCCATGCAGGCGGGCAACGCCTCGGTGACGGAGTGCTGGTTTGACGGCGAGGTGGAGACCACCTACAAAAACATTGGCGGCATCGCCGACCGGGCGTACGGCGCCGAGCTGGCCGTTCGCCACTGCCTGAGCACCGGCAAGGTCATCGACCTTTACAAGCGCGTGGCGGACAACGCCGGCGGTCTGGTGGGCATGACGGAGAGCAACGGCCGTCTGGTGGTGGAGGACTGCTTTACCACCGGCGAGGTGGAGGTGGGCAACCTGAACCGCAGCGGCACTGTGGTGGGCGGCGGCGACGGCACCTCCGGCGCGTCCTTCATCAACACCTTTACGATTTACGAGCGGCCGCTCAGCCCCGTCAGCAACATGATCTCCAACCGGGTGGGCGGCCCCATCCCCATCCCCGAAAAGTATTCCACCG
>JAFTBL010000241.1 GCA_017455225.1 Oscillospiraceae bacterium | reverse complement strand
TCCACGCAGTATTTTTCCAGCTGCTGCAGCATGGCGCCGCCGTGACAGCGGGCGCAGCCCTGCTCCATGTACCCGCCCAGCAGCAGAACGTTGCTTGACGACTGGGGCTCCAGCGCCATCAGAGCGTCCACAGAATTGGTCAGAACGTTCAGCTCCAGCTCCGTCGGCGCCACCTGCAAAAGCCGCAGCGCCAGCTGCCCGCCGCCCAGCAGCAGCGTGTCCCGCTTTTGCAGCAAGGCGGCGGCTCTGCGCACAACGGCCTCGTCCTCGTCGGTGAGCCGCCCCTCGTCAAAGGAGAGCGGCCGGACTTCCTGGACAGGCACAGCGCCGCCGCGGATGCGGCGCAGCCGACCCGCCCGCTCCAGGTTGGCAAGATCGGAGCGGATGGTGACCAGAGAAACATGGAATTCCTCGCTCAGAGCGTGGACGTTCACCCGTCTTTCACTCCGCAGCAGCAGCTCGATCTGCTCCCGCCGATCCGCGATGCTCTTGTTCGATCCTTCGGTCATGTGGGTATCCTCCTCTGCATTGCTCAAGTCAGCCGCCTGGGGAAATTGCCCCGGACGTGCAGGCCCTCCTGCTCCGTGATGAACGCGTGGGGGTCCAGCTCGTCTACGATCTTCTGCACCTGATCCAGCTCGAACTTGGTCAGGCACACGCACAGCACGTTCACCTCGTCGCCGGTGTAGGCGCCCCGGGCCACCCAATGGGTCACGCCCCGCCCGGTGTCCTCCATGATCCGCCGGGCCATTGCCTCGCTGTCCTCCTTCGTCATGATCGTCACCTGCACCGTGATGTTCTGCAGGTGCATCCTGTCCATATAAACGGAGGTGATCACGGCAAACAGGCTGGAGTAAATGGCGATCTCCGGCTCAAAAAGCAGGAAGAACGTCAGACACAGCAGCACACTGTACACCATGTGGATATGCCCCACGGTGAAGCCCGTCTTCTTCGACAGGTACAGCCACAAAACACCGATGCCGCCGATACTGCCCCGGCAAGCCAGCACCAGCCCGTTGCCGACGCCGTTCAATATGCCGCCCACCAGACAGCTGGCCAGCGTGTCGCGCATCAACGGCACCTCCGGCACCGGGATCAGCAGCATGAACACGGTGTAGCTGACTGTGCACAAAATGAGCTTGGCGGTAAAGATTCGTCCCATGGCCTTCCACGCCATGAGGGCCAGCGGCACGTTGCTCAGCTGGAACAGCACCACCGCTATATCCACGCTCTCCACCCGCAGTCCGAACACCCGGTCAAGCCCGGTGCGGATCAGCTGGCAGAATCCCAGCAATCCGCCGGAGTACAGGTGCTGGGCGGAGATAAAGGTATTGACGGCGTAGGCCGCCAGCAGGGTGCTGGCCAGCATGGTCAATACCTGCAGCCAATTGCTGTGTGTCGCTTTGTTCAGCATGGTTGTTCTCTCTTCTTGCCTGCCGTATCCTTTACGGCAGGATCCTTACTATATAAATCAGTTGCCGCAGATGTAACGGAGCAGTTCGTCCCGGCTCATACCGTCGATGCCCAGCATTTCCGCGGTGCGCCCCTCGTCCATCTTGTCGCCCAGCACCACCCGTCCGATGGTGATGATAGCGTCGATGCAGGGCGTGGCAACACCTGCCGCCTGTGCCAGCGCGCGTATCGCCACCAGCGAATAGGGAATGTCCTCCAGCACGTAGCGGGTGGCCAGCGTATTGGCACACATAATGCCGTCGTAGCCGGGATTGTTGCGCACGAGCTGGTACAGCGGCGTTGTGCTGTCTCCGCACTCGTACATATCCACATACTCCTGGCAGATGGTGCGCTGATCGTAGCCGAACGCCTTGGCGATGGCGATACGCTCCTTATCCATGGTCTCCACGTATTTGCCGATGGATGGGGTGATCCCCTCCCAGTAGTATTGGAACGGGACGAAGGGCTCCGCTTCGATCCGGCTGGTGCAAAGCAGCATGGGCGCCGGGTGCATCATGGCGTTCAGGTTATCAAGGCTTGTCACCAGCACGTTGTCCACCAGATGGAACCACGGGAGCTGGGGATGGAGCGCCGCCTCCAGCTTCTTGTTGTCGCTCGCCGGCAACGCCGCCATGGGCACCTCGTCCTTGATGCCGAAAATGTACACGTCGCCCGGCTCCTGGATACGGGTGGAATAGAGCAGTGTGCAAGCCGCGCC
>JAFTBL010000240.1 GCA_017455225.1 Oscillospiraceae bacterium | reverse complement strand
TTTGTGCCTTGCCGTGGGCTTCACTCTGTCCCTCCACGGTGACGTGATCTTCGGCGCCAAGGTGACGGCGGAGGAGGTGGCGCTGGGCGAAAAGCTGCTGCGGATCATGACGGTGAACTCCGCCGTGTACCTGCCGCTGAGCGTGTTCAACTCTCACGTGACCATCCACGAGCGATATGTGTACCAGAAGATCCTGAACATGGCGCGGCAGGTGCTCAACCCGCTGCTGATGATCCCGCTGCTGCTGCTGGGCTTCCGCTCCGTCACGCTGACGCTGCTGACGCTGGCCTTCACGCTGGTCACCGGCGCCGTCGACGTGTGGTACTGTCTGGTCCGGCTGCGGATGCCGATATCCTTCCGCCGGTATGATTTCGCCCTGATGCGCCGGATGTTCGGTTTCACCGCCTACGTGTTTCTGGGCATCGTGGTGGACAACTTCAACTGGTCCATCGACCGGCTGCTGCTGCTGTGGTTCCACGGCAGCGCCGCCGTCACCGTGTACACGGTGGCGTCCCAGCTGAACGTGTATTACCAGTCCTTCTCCGCGGCGGTGACCAACGTGCTCACGCCCCGGGTCCACCGTCTGGTGGCGGAAAAGCGCCCCAACTGGCAGCTGGACTCGCTGTTCATCCGCGCCGCCCGGATCCAGTTCATGCTTCTGGCGGGGATCCTGATGGGCTTCGTGGCGGTGGGCCGCACCTTCGTGGTGACGTGGGCCGGCGGCGAGCGGTTCGCCGTGGACTACGCCGCCGCCATATTGCTGTTTCTGGCCTCCATCTGGAGCAACACCCAGCTGGTGGGCTATGAGATCCTGCGGGCCAAGGGGCTGCACAAATTCAGCGCCCTGCTGGCGGCGGCGGTGGCGGTGGGCAACACGGTGATCTCCATCCCGCTGTGCATCCGCTATCAGGTAGTGGGCGCCGCCGTAGGCACCACCATCTCCAGCACGGTGGGCATCGTGGCGCTGAACTGGTATTTCTATCGCCGGGCGGGGCTGAACATCCCCCGGTTCTGGCGCCGCATCGCCCAGCTGCTGCCCAGCATGGCACTGCCCATGGCGGCGGCGGTGTGCATCGCCCTGTTCGCCCCGGTGCACGGCTATCTGGGGGTGGCGCTGTGGGGCGTGGTGTTCGTGGCGATCTACGCATTTTTCCTGTGGTTTTTCGGCATGAGCCGCTATGAGCGCGACATGGTGTCCGGGCCGGTGAATCGGCTTCTGGCGCGCGTCCGGCGATAGGGGAGGAAGCTATGGGCAAGAAGAGCAATACCAAGGCGCGGATCGTGTCCGCCGCGTGGAAGCTGTTTTACGAGCAGGGCTACGAGGACACCACCGTGGAGGATATCGTTTTCGCCTCCGATACGTCCAAGGGCTCGTTCTACCACTATTTTGAGGGCAAGGATGCGCTGCTGGGGTCGCTGAGCGTGCTGTTTGACGAAAAGTATGAGGAGCTGCGCCCCCGGCTGAGCCCGGAGACGGACGCGGTGGACAAGCTGGTGTATCTGAACCGGGAGCTGTTCACCATGATCGACAACACCGTGTCGCCGGAGCTGCTGGGGCGGCTGTTCTCCTCACAGCTCATCACCCACAGCGAAAAGCACCTCTTGAGCCGGGACCGCACGTATTTCAAGCTCCTGCAGCAGATCGTGCGGGAGGGGCAGCAGCGCGGCCAGCTGCGCACAGACCTGTCCGGCAACGAGATCGTCAAGGGCTACGCCATGTTCGAGCGGGGGCTGATGTATGACTGGTGCCTGTGCAACGGCGAGTATGCCCTGGCCCGGTACGCCGGGCAGATGATGCCCATGTTTCTGCAGGGGTACCGCCCCGGGCAGAACGACTGAAAAAAGTTTTTTCTGACGGTTATTTACCGGTCTAATTTTGTTGCATAGTTCAAACCATTGTAAACAACGGAAAAATTGATTATTAAAAGAACGCAGTATAGAAAATCGTCTATACTGCGGTCTGTATTTACGTGCGGAAAAATGCGTGGTACAATGGCCCCGTTCTTTGTAAAGGAGAGATGTACATGAGCAATTCCAACCTGTGTATCCTGATCGCCATCGGAGCGTACCTCGTCCTCATGGTGGCGGTGGGCATTTTCTTCAACCGCAAGGGGAAGGGGACGGACTCCGGCACCTTCTTTCTGGGCGGGCGCAAGCTGAGCCCGCTGGTCACCGCCATGAGCGCCGAGGCCAGCGACATGAGCTCCTACCTGCTGATGGGTCTGCCGGGTCTTGCGTATCTGGCGGGCGTGGCCGAGGTGGGCTGGACGGTCATCGGCCTGGCGGTGGGCACGTATCTGAACTTCCTGCTGGTGGCCAAGCGGCTGCGGGTCTACTCCGCCCGGCTGGAGGCCATCACCGTGCCCGACTTCTTCTCCCGCCGCTTCGGCGATCAGCGCCACCTGCTCTCCTGCGTGGCGGCGCTGGTGATCCTCGTGTTCTTCGTGCCCTACACCGCCTCCGGGTTCAAGGCGGTGGGCACGCTGTTCAACAGCCTCTTCGGCTGGGACTATCACACCGCCATGATCATCGGCGCGGCGGTCATCATCGGCTACACGGTGCTGGGCGGCTTTTTGGCGGTGTCCACCACCGACCTTATCCAGTCGGTGGTCATGACGCTGGCGCTGGCGGCCATCATCGTGTTCGGCATCCGGCAGGCCGGCGGCGTGGACGTTGTGATCGACAACGCCAAGGCGCTGCCCGGTTATCTGGATCTGACCCGGGGCTACGACGCCGCCTCCGGCACGGCCGGCAGCTTCGGCGGCCTGCCCATCGCTTCCACGCTGGCGTGGGGTCTGGGCTATTTCGGCATGCCCCACATCCTGCTGCGGTTCATGGCCATCCGCAATGAGAAGGAGATCAAGGTCTCCCGCCGCATCGCCACGGTGTGGGTGGTGCTGAGCATGGCGGTGGCGGTGGCCATCGGCATTATCGGCTACAGCGTGTCCAAGGCGGGCCTGATTCCCGCGCTGACCACCACCGCCGAGTCCGAGACGGTCATCGTCAAGCTGGCGGATCTGATGAGCAGCTTCGGCATTCTGCCCGCGCTGGTGGCGGGCGTGATCCTGGCGGGCATCCTGGCGGCCACCATGTCCACGGCGGACTCCCAGCTTCTGGCGGCGGCCAGCAGCATGTCACAGGATCTGCTGCAGGACTTCTTCGGCGTGAAGATGAGCCGCAAGGCGTCCATCATCGTGGCCCGCTGCACCGTGGTGCTGGTGGCGGCGGTGGGCGTGCTGCTGGCGTGGAACCCCGACAGCAGTGTGTTCCGCGTGGTGTCCTTCGCGTGGGCGGGCTTCGGCGCCGCCTTCGGCCCGGCCATGCTGCTGGCGCTTCTGTGGAAGCGGGCCAACAAGTGGGGCGCGCTGGCGGGCATGCTGGGCGGCGGCGTGATGGTGTTCGTGTGGAAATACCTGATCGCCCCCATCGGCGGCGTGTGGAGCATCTACGAGCTGCTGCCCGCCTTTGTGACGGCGCTGTTGCTGGACGTGGTGGTGTCGCTTCTGACCAAGGCGCCTGCCGTGGCGATAACCGACACGTTCGATCAGGTGCGCCGTTCCTGCAAAAAGTGAAGATAACTCAAAAAACAACTGCCCCTGCCGCATCACGCGGCAGGGGCGTCATTTACTGCTCCGGCAGCTCCAGCTCGTCTGTTTGCGCCAAGATCTCCGGCAGTACCTCGTCCTGCAGCGCATCCAGACGCCGCTCCAGTCCGTTCAGCGTGTCCCGCAGCTCGCCCATGGCGGTGCGGGTCTCCTGCATGGCGCGGATATAGTAGCGCAGTGTTATTTTGAATTCCATTCCTATTCCTCCGTGAACATATTTTGGATATATTATATATCCATATCAGACATAATATCACAGAATGGACATAAAATAAACACATAATGAAACTAAAATGAGGTGTGTTTATGAAGAGTTTGTCTATTCGGATCGACGAAGAGCTGTTGGATAAGCTCCACGTTGTGGCTGATTACGAGGGGCGCTCCGCCAACAGTCAGATCCTGATCCTCATCCGCCGCTGTGTGGAGGAGTACGAGCGCAAAAACGGAAAGATCGGCGGGAAATAAAAAAGCTGCGGCGGCGCTGTTTGGCG
>JAFTBL010000239.1 GCA_017455225.1 Oscillospiraceae bacterium | reverse complement strand
GGCGGCGGTTCCGGCGGCAGCGGCGGCTCCGGTGGAGGTGGCAGTTCCGGCGGCAGTGGCGGCTCCGGTGGAGGCGGCAGTTCCGGCGGCGGTTCCGGCGGCAGCGGCGGCTCCAGTGGAGGCGGCAGTACCGTTTCGGAGCCGGTGGACCCGGTGGTGACGGAGGAGCCGAAGATCGACACCGCTGCGCTGAACGCCAAGATCAAGGAGGCGGAGGCGCTGGACGGAGACCAGTATCCCACCGCCCAGTGGCGAACGCTGCAGTCCCAGGTGGAAAGCGCCAGAGAGAAGCTGGAAAGCAAGGATCAAAACGAGATCAACGAGGCGGTAAAGGCACTGAACGAGGCCATTGAAAAGCTGACGGCGGTGCAGTATACCGATTTGATTTCCGCGCTGGCGCGTGCGCGGGCGCTGGGAGAAAACGAGGAGTTCAGTCTCAGCCAGCCCCGTTTGTGGATCGCGCTGTTTGACGCGCTGAACGCAGGCAACGCGCTGATGGAGACCGGCGCCGATCAGACGACGGTGGATGCGCAGGTGGAGCAGTTGAACAATTTGACGTCGCGCCTGCTGGAAGGACAGGGGACCGACTACTGCAACGTCAAGTCCCACGACCTGTGGCCCGTCCTGTTCATCGTCAGCCTCACCGTCAACGTGGTGTGCCTGGTGGTGATCGTAGTGGTGGCCAAGGGCCGCATCCGGCGGGAGCAGGATTCCACCCCGCTGGTGGATTATGACATTGACGACGACGCGTGACGGCGCGCGCCGCGCACGGACAGAAGGAGCAGAAAACGGTGGCGGAACAGGTTTGGAAACGAACATATTTTGAAAGCTGGGAGGACGCGTTTCGCGGTCTTGCCCCGGTGGTGCGCCAGCAATCGGTGCGTGTGGCGGCGTATACGCGGGTGCTGTTTTTGCAGGCCTGCGAGGACGGCTTCTGCGCCGGAACGAGCGCGGGCGAGTCGCAGATGCAGGGCCGCTATGCCGATCTGGCGTACAAGTGCGGCATGTATCACCAGTTGGGCAAAGCGCTTGTCCCGCCGGAATATCAGCTGTGGCGCGACGATTTCACCGAGGAGGAGCGGGCGGTGTACCGCAAGTACACCACCGACGGCTGCGATCTGATCGCCGCCTTGCAGGAGAGCAACGCCTATGACCGGGAGAAGCGCGGCCTGTCCGCGCCGGAGCCGGAAACGACCAACGTGCCGTGGCGCATGCAGCGGGAGAGCTGCCTGCAGCACATGGAGCGCTGGAACGGCAGCGGCTTTCCGGAGGGCCGCAAGGGCAGCGCCATCAGCCCCATCGCCCAAATCGTGGGGCTGGCCAAGGAACTGGACCATCTGGCGGCGGAAACCAAGTCGGAAGATCCGTTTACAGAGGCGCTGGACGCCATTTATGCCGGCGAGGACGCCGACTGGAACCCGGCGCTGATCCGGGTGCTGAAAAACTGCCGCGGCAAATGCCGAAGCGTGTACAACAAGTACATTCACTATTCTCTCACGCTGCCCAAGACCATTCCGCTGGTGGAAAAGCGAAAGAGTCGCCCCATGGGCTTGCGGTACCGCCCCATGGCGGACGGGCGCAGCGGCAAGGTGCTGCTGTATGAGGCGGAGCCGTGGATCGGCGGCATTGCCGGCAGGGACGGAGCGACAGAGCCGCTGTCAGCGGCGGCAGACCTGCTGCGCCGCACCGAATTGACGGTGGACGTAAGTTTTTACCTGCTGTATGAGGCGGCGGATGCGCTGCTGCGGATGCAGAACTGCCGTTTGGCCGCGCAGGGGATCCTGCTTCCCATGCTGCCGGAATTCTATCGCGCGCCCAGCCAGCTCAAGCGGTTTGCGGAGCTGTTTGAAGACCAGCCCGTGGACAAGAGCAAGCTGTATTTGACAGTGGACGCGCTCACCTTTGCCATGGCGGGCAAGGGCGTGCGCGAGACGATCGCCCGCTATGCGCGCAACGGCGTGACGCTGGTGCTGGACGGATACGAGCCGTCTCTCTGCCCGGCGGACGACGTAAAAGCCGTGGGCATCAGCCACATCCGCTGCAAGTCCAAGCTGTACCTGCAGCAGGACACGGCGGAACTGATGAAGCGGCTGCGCCAGGAGGACTTCACGCTGCTGGGCGGCGAGGTGGACAGCGAAGGCACCGCCCGCTGGCTCAGTGACTGCGGCGTATATGCCGCCAGCGGCCCGGCGGTGGGCGTGGCGGTAGAGGAAGATGAGATGATCCGCGATTGTTTGCTGCGGGAGCGGGGGAACTGATCCCGCAGGCGGTCGGGTAGAACGGCGCGCCATCCGCTGCGGCGGCGCGGCAGCGTCGGGAGGAACGGTTTATGGCAACGCCATACGATCATATACCGGACGAGATCAAAAAAGAGGCGGCAGCGCCGTCTGACCCCTCGCCCCGCCGCAAGGCCAGACCGGACGTGAAGGCGCCCCCGGCGGCCTCTGTAAAGCGGGAGATCCCGCCGGAGGAGCGGCAGCGCCGGCTGTTCAAGCGCACCCGTGCCAACACGGAGCTGACGCGCACCGAGGTGCAGGAGATCAAGGACGGGCGCAAAAAACTGCGCGCCGAGATGCGCGCGCAGCGGATCTACACCAAAAAAGAGTTCGAGCTGCTGGCGTCCAGTCTGGGTCTCTATTTTGACAAGCGCAGGCCGTTTGCGTTTTTCACATGGTTTTTCCACGGGAAGGGTCTGCTGGCTCTGCTGGGCGCGGCGCTGCTGCTGATGTTTTTGCTGGCGGTGCTCTCGTGGGCGGTGCAGATGCGCGGACACTTTACCGTCAACATGTCGGAGAGTTTGTTTGAGGCCGGTTTTGTCCTCAGCGAAACGGAGGATTTTGCCCAGCCCACCACCCATCTTTTCAGCGCCCCGGCGGAGAACATCCCCTGCGTGTCCATCAGCGACATTCCCGTCACGGTGGATCAGACGGACGGCTCCCACAACGGCGACTATTTTGCCTATACCTTCTACGTGCGCAACGAGGGCGACCGAACGGTCAGCTACGAGTGGAGCATCAATTTCAATTCCGAAAGCAAGGACGTGAGCAGCGCCGCGTGGGTCATCGTGTTTGAAGACGGCGCGGGTCGCATCTTTGCCGAGGAGTCCGCCTCCGGCGGGGAGGAAGCGCTGCCCGGCCGGGACGATACCCGCCGCGGATACCCCAATCCCGGACTGCTGGAATTTATGGAGGACGCGGAGCAGTTCGAATTGCTGCGCCAGGCGGGCGAGGTGGCATATTACCGCGTGATCCCCTACATGTTCGAGTCCCCCGTCACGCTGGCCAGCGGCACACAGACCGGCGTTTTGCCGGATGAGGTACACAAGTACACTGTGCTCATGTGGCTGGAGGGGGACGATCCCCAGTGCACGGACGACCTGATCGGCGGCCATCTGGGGATGGAGATGAGCATCCGCCTGCTGGGCGAGGAGCAGGAAGAGGAGCAGGAAACGTGGCTTGATCGCTTTTTGGGCGATCTGCTGTGGTGGAACACGGACTGATCCACCCACGGCGCAAGACGATTTCGGTATGCAGCGGCAGCCATCTCTGCCGTTTACATACCTCCGGCGGGAGGTAAAACACGCAGGCAAACCTCACGGGCTTCGGCCCTGCTGCACAGTGGGCGGCGGATGATGGCGTTGCCGTAGGGAATGGGTGTGCCCGTTCCTACGGGCTCGCCAACACCCGAAGTCAGGTGCGGGCAGGCCCGTTCTCTATGGAGCGCCACGGGCAACGACCCTTCAATGCCGCTTGCGGCGCAGACCGAGGACGTGAGGAACCACAACGATCTCCGGCGGGAGGTAAAACACGCAGAACTCGAAAGGAGAAAGACGATGACGAAAGAACAGACGAAGTCCTATGGCGGCGTCCGCAAAAAGCTGATGGGCGCCGTGGCGATGCTGTTGGTGGCGTCGATCATGGTGGTGTCCTCCACGTACGCGTGGTTCACACTGTCTACGGCGCCGGAAATCACCGGCATCAGCACCAGCGTAGGCGCAAACGGCAACCTGGAGATCGCCCTTCTGAACAGCGATTGGCAGGAGGACGGCGAAAACAACTGGACGGATGGCGGCACCTATGCGGATCTGAGCAAGATCTCTTCCGCCGTGGGTGACAGTTCCGCTGAGCAGGTGGTCACTAAGGCCAACCTCACCTGGGGCAACCTGGTGGATCTGAGCGACAGCACTTACGGCCTGCAGACCATCAAGCTGATGCCCGCCCGCCTGAACTTCATGCCGAACGACACGACCAAGGTCGTAGCTGCCAACCTGCTGAGGACCGCTGTGTACGGCGCGGACGGCCGCGTCGCCACGGTGGATGGCACCACCTATGCCTCCGGCAGCTACAGCGAAAACGGCTGGGCATACAACGGTGAGCGGCTGACGTACGGCGTGCGCGCTGTCGGCTCCAACGACAACCTGTCTGCCCAGCAGACGGGCGCCATTACCCACCGCAGCGAGTACAACAGCAAGCTGAACGCCGCCCGCGTGGGCATGAGCAATGCGCTGGCCGCCAACGGCAGCGAGCTCTCCAGCGCCCTGACGGCACAGGCCCAGAATCAGGAACTGAGCACGACGCAGGCGACCGCGGTTGAAAACCTGGTCGCGGCGGCCAATACCGCGCTGGGCAACATTGACGCCGCCTATAAGGCGCTGCTGAAGGTTGCGGTGAGCAAGATCGCCGATCCGGCTGCTTACACGGCGGCCGTCGCCGCGATCGATAGCGCAGCCAACGCTGATGCTGCTGTTAGCGCTATTTCCGACTATGCCACCGCGGCCGGCCTGTCCGGCACCCCGCTGTTGTCCAGCGAGTTGACCGCGCTGGCTACCAACAAGGCCGCTGTGGCTGAGGCGCAGGCAGCGATTACCGCTGAACCGAAGAATTATGGCGCTGCGCTGGGGCAACTGGTGAACGCCAACCAGGTGACCATCAACGGCTTCTCCAAGACCGCTCCTGCGCCCGAAGCGGGCGAGGAGGATATGCGCCTGATAGTGAACGACGGCGAAAGCGACAGCTTCAACCCCGGCCTGATGACCAAGGTGGTCAACGCCGGCGGCTTCCAGGTGAAAATGGGCGACGGCAGCGGCGTGTTTGCCTACATCGGCAGCGTGGCCGGC
>JAFTBL010000238.1 GCA_017455225.1 Oscillospiraceae bacterium | reverse complement strand
GGCAAATACAAAGCCGCAGCCCTCGTCAACCAGATCCAGAGCAGCCTGATAGCAGTCGTTGGACTCCGGAACACCGGTCTTGATGATGCACTCTACGCCCAGGGTCTCACACGCAGCCTTGGCAGCGTTGATGAAGTTGAGGTCATAGGTGGAGTTTTCATCGTGCAGGGTGATGAAGCCGACCTTGAAGGTGTCCGTGGTCTGCGTGTTGTCGGGCTCTTTGCTGCCGTCGGGGGTTTCGGTTTGGCCGCCGTTGCCGCCGCAGGCGACCAGCGCCAGCGCCATAACAAGCGCCAGGATCAGAGCAAGAAACTTTTTCATAATGTTCCTCCTTCTCAAATCACTCCCGCGGTTGATCAAAATTTCCGGGGGAGTTGAATAACGGGCTGCACCCGTGATTCACAATACTTTCATGAGATATGCTTATTATACAGGACAGGCCATAAGATTTCAACAGGAATTGCGGCGCTGCGGCGATTTTCTGCGGAATGGCGAAAAATGGAATGGCCGGCTTCGACCTTTTCTGCAAATTGACGAAATTTCCTGAGCGACGATCGTACCGGCTAATCCCTGTCATTACGCCCCGTGAAAACGGGGAATACACTTGCTTTTCAGCCGCAGATCAGCGTGCCGGTCTGACCTGCCAGCCCCTCCGCCGCCCGCTCCAGCGACGTGATCAGCGCCTGCCGCCCCGGCGCGGAGGCGGCGAATCTGGCCGCCGCCTCGATCTTGGGCAGCATGGAGCCCTTGGCAAAGTGCCCTGCCTGGGCGTAGGAAAGGGCCTGCTGCGCCGTGATGCGGCCCAGCGGCTGCTGCTGCGGCGTGCCGTAGTAAAGCGACGCCTGCTCCACGGCGGTGAGGATCACCAGCGTGTCCGACCCCAGCAGCTCCGCCAGCAGCTCCGAGCCCAGATCCTTGTCGATCACGGCCGCCACGCCCCGCAGCGCCCCGTTTTCCCGGATCACCGGCACGCCGCCGCCGCCCACGGCCACCACCACGTGTCCCGCCTCCACCAGCGCCCGGATGGAGGGCGCCTCCACGATGTCCACGGGGCGGGGGGAGGGGACCACCCGGCGATAGCCCCGCCCGGCGTCCTCCACCATGGTATAGCCGCGCTCGCGCTGCAGGCGGCGGGCGGTTTCGGCGTCGTAGAAGGCGCCCACCGGCTTGGTGGGGGCCTGAAAGGCGGGGTCGGCGCCGTCCACCACCGTCTGGGTCACCACGGTGACCACCGGCTTGTCCGTCTGCTGCGCCGCCAGCTCGTTGCCGATGGCCTGCTGCAGATGATAGCCGATGTAGCCCTGCGACATGGCGCCGCACTCCGGGAACGGCATGTCTGCGGCGATGGCGCCGGCTTCGGCGGCGGTGCCCAGCCCCAGATGGATCATGCCCACCTGCGGGCCGTTGCCGTGGGAGAGGATCACCTCGTTGCCCTGCCGGATCAGCCGGACGATGACCCGGGCGGTGTGCTCCACCAGCTCCAGCTGCCGGGCAGGGGTGCTGCCCAGTGCGTTGCCGCCCAATGCGATGACGATGCGCTTGCTCATGGATCGTTCTCCTTCTTATGTGATAAGGACGGGCGGCGCGTCGGCGCCGTCCGTCCGGATGTCAAAAGGCTTTGCGGGTATTGCGCCCCTGCTCCAGCGCCCGCAGCGCCGCCGCCGGATCCTTGATCTGGGCCAGAAAGATCATGGCGGCGATGATGTAGGGCTTGAAGGAGGCCTGCTTGTACAGCGGCACCAGATACCGGTCGAACACGGAGGCGTCCACCTCGCCCTGCGCACAGCTGACGCCGGAGATGTCGGCGGGCAGGCAGTGGAGATAGAGGGCGCTGCCGTTTTTCGTCTTTTTCATCATGTCCTCGGTGCAGGCCCAGTCCTTGTGGGCGGCGTTCTGCGCCAGCAGCCGCTGCTCCAGCGCGTCGATGCCCGCCTTGTCGCCGGCGGCGTAGAGCTTCGTCCGCTCCTCCATGGCGGCAAAGGGCGCCCACGACTTGGGATACACAATGTCCGCGCCCTCAAAGGCCTCGGCCATGGAGGAGGCCTTGCGGAAGGTGGAGCCGTACTTTTCGCAGTTGGCCCGCGCCACGTCCTCCACCTCCGGCATCACGTCGTAGCCCTCCGGGTGCGCCAGCGTCACGTCCATGCCGAAGC
>JAFTBL010000018.1 GCA_017455225.1 Oscillospiraceae bacterium | reverse complement strand
GCCTGCTCGCCGGTGTCTGGCTGGGAGATCAGCATATCCTCCACGTTCACGCCCAGCGCCCGGGCGTAGGTGGGATCCAGCGCGTGCTCGGCGTCCACGAAGGCCACCTCGCCGCCCAGCTTCTGCGCCTCCGCCAGCACGTGCAGCGCCAGCGTGGTCTTGCCGGAGGATTCCGGCCCGTAGATCTCCACCACGCGGCCCCGGGGCAGTCCGCCGATGCCCAGCGCCAGATCCAGCGCCAGCGAGCCGGTGGGAATGGCCTCCACGTTGGCCACCTGCCCGTCGCCGTAGCGCATGATGGAGCCCTTGCCGTACATCTTCTCGATCTGCTGCATGGCCGTTTCCAGCGCCTTCTTCTTGTCGGAAATCACGGGGGCGGCGGTCATGACCTCTCTTTTGCCTGCCATCTGTATGTCCTCCTTCACGTCTGTTTGCTTTGATTATACGTCGTTCACTGTCCTCAAAAACGGACAGTCAGATCTCCTTCATCAGCGTGCCGTACACCACGCGGGACACGCCGCCGGTGTCTGCCACGATCTGGATGTCGCCGAAGCCCACGGCCCGCATCAGCCGCAGCACCGCGTCCGCCTGTCCCACGCCCACCTCAAAGTAAAGCCGGCCGCCTTCACACAGGCAGTCCCGCCACTTCTCGCACACGGCGCGGTAAAAATCCAGCCCGTCTGTACCGCCCCGCAGGGCCAGATGGGGCTCGTAATCCTTTACGGACACGTCCAGCGCGTCGATGTCCCCATCGGGGATGTAGGGCGGGTTGCACACGATGCAGCTGAATTCACCCAGCTGAGCCGGCGGCTTTTGCAGCGCGTCCATTTGATAGGGCACCACCCGCCCGGTCAATCCGTTGCGGCGCACGTTCTGGCGGCAGATCCGCAGCGCGCCCTCGTCGATCTCGCCCAGCACCACGTGGCACTCCGGCACGTGAGCGGCAATGGCCAGCCCCACGCAGCCGCTGCCGGCGCACAGATCCAGCACCCGGGGCGCCGCCAGCGTTTTCAGATAGCCCAGCGCCTGCTCCACCAGCACCTCCGTGTCCGTGCGGGGGATCAGCACCCGCTGATCGATGTCCAGCGGCAGGCCGTAGAACTCCCACTCGCCGATGAGATACGCCACCGGCTCTCCCGCCAGATGGCGCGCCACCAGCTCCCGCACCTTCTGCTCAATGGCCTGAGGCACGTAGAGCCGGGCGTCCCGCTGCAGCTCCTCCCGGCTTTTGCCGGAGGCGTAGCACACCAGCTCCCGTGCCTCCAGCGTGGCGGCGTCGATGCCGCTGCCGCGGAAGGTCTGGCGCACGTCCATGTAAAGATTGTTATAGGTGATGGCCATAAACCTCTCCCTTTACCACTTGTCCTTGCCCTTCTCCTCCGGCAGCACCAGCTTCAGCGCCTCGATAGCCACCTCCAGCATGGAATCGTCCGGCTCGTTGGTGGTAAAATTCTGCATCCACATGCCGGGGGCTGACAGCACCCGGGTCAAAACGTTGTCGTGCCGCCCTACCCAGCGGTTGAACTCATACGTTACGCCCACCACCGGGATCAGCAGCAGCAGATGCACCGCCAGACGCACCCACAGGCTGCGCCACTCCACGTAGGTGAAGGCGAGGCTGGAAAACAGGATGGACACGATGACCACCACGAAAAGGAAGCTGGTGCCGCAGCGGGGGTGGTGCTTGGGCTGAACACGGGCGTTCTCCACCGTCAGCTCCAGCCCGGCCTCGTAACAGAAAATGGTCTTGTGCTCGGCGCCGTGGTACCGGAACACCCGGGCCACGTCCTTCTGCCGGGAAATGAGGATCATGTAGCCCATGAAGATGGCTACCTTCACCACGCCCTCGATCAGATTGTGCACCGCCGCCGAGTGGATATACGGATCCGCCAGACCCGCCAGAAACGTGGGCAGCAGTATAAAAAGCCCCACCGTCATTGCCAGCGACAGCAGCACCGACGTCCACATGATCACGTTCTTCAGCTTCTCCTCCGGCACGTGCTTTTCCAGCCACAGATCCAGCTTGCCGGGCTGAGCCGCCTCGTCGTCGGGGAAATAATCTGCGGAAAACATCAGCGCCTTGACCCCGTTGAGCAGCGAGCTGACGAAGGTAACGACGCCGCGGATGATGGGCCAGCCCAGAACGGGATACCTGTCCCGGATCAGCTTCAGCTCCTCCACCTTGGTCACAAGCCCCTCCGGCGCGCGCACCACGATGGCCTGCTTCTCCGGCCCGCGCATCAATATCCCCTCGATCAGCGCCTGTCCGCCGATCGACGTGCGGAACGCGCAGGCGTTTCGTTCTTTCTCCATACGGTTTTTGTTCCTTTCCCGAAAAGGATAACACAATTGCTTTAAAAATGCAACACTTGTTCTATTTTTATGCCTGATCCGCCGGCAGACGGATGGTCACCACGGCGCCGCCGCCCTCGGCGTTGCCGATCTCAAACGTGCCGCCGTGACGTTGGATGATCTCGTCGCACACCGCCAGCCCGATGCCGCTGCCGCGCGCCTTGGAGGAGCCCTTGTAAAACTTCTGCTTGACGTAGGGCAGCTCCGCTTCCGGGATACCGGCGCCGTAGTCCCGGATGGTGATGACGTACTCATCCCCCTCCAGAGCGATGGCGGCAGTGATACGCTTACCGGCGCCGCCGTGCTTGGCGGCGTTGTCCAGCACGTTGAAAAACACCTGCTTCAGCCGCTCCGGGTCGGCAGTCACCGGGCGCTCCAGCACCTGGTCGCCGCCCTCGTATTCCAGCGTGATGCCCTCCTGCCGCAAAAGCTCCCGGTAGGTGTACACCGCGTCCTCGAACTCCGCCTGCAGATCCGTGGGCTCCACCCGCAGGGTGAAGCGGCCGTCCTGCATCTTGGAAAACTCCAGCAGCTCCTCCACCATGTTGCCCAGACGCCGGGATTCCTTGAGGATGATGCCCAGGCCCCGGCGCTGCTGTTCGTCGCCGTTTTCGTCCGCCATCAGCGTTTCCGCCCAGCCGCCGATGGCGGTCAGGGGGGTGCGCAGCTCGTGGGACACGGAGGAGATGAATTCAGTCTGCATTTTTTCGCTCTGGCTGATCTTCAGCGACATGTCGTTGATATTGTCCACCAGCTCGCCGATCTCGTCGGAGTAGCGGTTGGGGATCTGCACGCCGTAGCTGCCGCCGGAAATGCGCTTGGCGGCCTCGCTGACCTCCGCCACCGGCTCCACCACGTTGTTGATGAACAGCAAGCTGGTGACCGCTACCAGCAGCAGCACGCCAAGGATCGCCGCCAGCAATACCAGCACTGTCAGCGTGGCCTGCCGGTCAAGCTGCCGGGTGGAGGTGACGTAGCGCATCACGCCCACCACGGTGCCGTTGAACACCAGCGGACTGCTCACTGCCATGATGTGCTCCCCCGTGGCAGGGTCGTCGCCCCGGTAGGACGACACCTGCCCCGTTTCGATGG
>JAFTBL010000237.1 GCA_017455225.1 Oscillospiraceae bacterium | reverse complement strand
TTCATCTTGGTGCGCACGAAAGCGGCGCCCTTGCCGGGCTTGACGTGCTGGAATTCCACCACCTGCATGATCTTGCCCTCGTACTCGAAGGTCTTGCCGTTTCTGAAATCGCCTGCGGTGATCGTTGCCATACTCTGTTCCTCCCAAAACATGAGGAAATATTCCTATCTCCCCGAATCTATATCATTTACAAAATGACCGCATCTATTCTACATGATGAATAGACGTTTGGCAAGTGTTTTCGCCCAATTTTTTCCCGAAACCTGCCGTTACAGCACGATCAGGGACTTATCCGCCTCGGCAAGATCGACGCATCCGCCCTCCGTCAGCACGATCACGTCCTCGATCCGCACGCCGAAGCGACCCGGCAGATAGATGCCCGGCTCCGCCGACACCACCACGCCGGCGGGCATGGGCTGATCGTTGGAGGGAGTGGCGTTGGGTGCTTCGTGGATCTCGATGCCCACGCTGTGACCGAAGCTGTGGCCGAAATAGGGGCCGTAGCCGGCGTCGTCGATCACCTTGCGGGCCGCGCCGTCCAGCTCCCGGCCGGTGATGCCGGCGCGGGCGGCGGCGATGCCGGCCAGCTGCGCCTGCAGCACGATGTCGTACACCCGGCGCTGCTCGTCGCTCACCTGTCCCAGCGCCACGGTGCGGGTCATATCGGAGCAGTAGCCGCCGTACATGCAGCCGAAGTCCATGGTGATGAACTCGCCCTTTTGCAGCTTCTTGTCCGTGGGCACGGCGTGGGGCATGGAGCCGTTGGCGCCGCTGGCCACGATGGGGTCGAAGGACATCTTGTCCGCCCCGTGGTAGAGCATGAGATACTGCAGCCGGGCCGCCGCCTGCTTCTCCGTCATGCCCTCGTGGAGCTCGCCCAGCAGATCCGCCAGCGCCCGCTCGGAAATGCGCTGGGCGGCGGTGAGCCGGCGCACCTCTTCGCTGTCCTTGGTGCCCCGCAGACGGTGCATCACGGCGGAGGCGGGGGTCAGGGTGCAGTGCAGCGCGGCGCGGTAGCTTTCAAACTCCGCCACGCTCATCACGTCGTCCTCAAAACCCACCGTTTTCGCGCCGGTCTTTTCCAGCGCCTCATTGATCAGCACGGAAAAGTTCCGTCCCCGGTCCACCATGGCGATGCTGGCGCCCTCGATGTCGCGCTCCGCCGCCTCGATATACCGGGAGTCGGTGAAATAGAAGCTGCCCCGGCGGGTGATCAGCGCCACTGCCTCGGCGTGGAAATAGGTGGCGTAGAAGGTGTTGGGCTCGCCGGTGAGCAAAATGGCGTCCAGCTCCTGCGGCAGCGCGTTTTCGATCTCCTTGAGATGGTTGGTCATGGTCTTGATCTCCTTTTGCAGATGTATTTGAAGGGTGCCTGCAGCGCGTGCAGCACCTTTTGGCCCAAAGTGACGGCGCCGCCGGCCGGCTCCACCATCAGCGCGGTGACACCGCTGAGGCGGGCGCCCAGCACGTCGGTCAGCAGCTTGTCGCCCAGCATGGCGGTCTCCCCCGGCGCGGCGCCGGCAAGGGCCATCGCCCGGCGATAGCCCCGGCGCAGCGGCTTTTGGGCGTGCCCCACGTAGGGGATGCCCAGATCTCCGCAAAACCGCTCCACCCGGCGGGAGCTGCGGTTGTTGGACAGGATCATCACCTGCACGCCCGACGCCTCCAGCTGGCCGATCCAGCGGCGCAGCGCCTCGTCCGGCTGCGGCACGCGGCGGGGGGAGAGTGTGTAATCCAGATCGCACAGCAGCAGCCGGATGCCGGCCTGACGCAGCAGATCAGGGGTGACGTGACGGTAGGACGGCAGCAGAACGTCCGGTATCAGCGAAACGGCCACGGTCTCATCCCTCCCCTCTCCTTGTGCCGTAGTGTACCACGTTTTGCCGGAAATGACAAGTGGTGCGCGGCGGCGGCAAAACACAGAAAAACGAGAGCCGCCGGTGGCAGCTCTCGTTTTTTCATCAATAGTACCGCTTGTTCCGGTTCTTGCGGGCGGCCTCGCTCTTCTTGCGGCGCTTGACGCTGGGGCTCTC
>JAFTBL010000017.1 GCA_017455225.1 Oscillospiraceae bacterium | reverse complement strand
TGGTCTTGCCGTGGTCCACGTGACCCATTACCACCACCACGGGGGCCCGGGGCACCAGATCCTCCTCGGCGTCCTGGTGGTCGTCGATCAGCTGTTCCTCGATGGTGACCACCACTTCCTTTTCCACCTTGCAGCCCATTTCCTCTGCAATGATGGCGGCGGTGTCGAAGTCGATCATCTGGCTCAGGGAGGCCATCACGCCGTTTTTCATCAGGCACTTGACCACCTCGGCGCCGGTCTTTTTCATGCGGCTGGCCAGCTCGCCCACGCTGATCTCGTCCGGGATCTGCACGGTGACGGGCGTCTTTTTGATGATCTCCAGCTGCAGCCGGCGCATCCGGTCGGCCTCCTCCTGGCGGCGCTTGTTGGCGCCGAAGGAGCCCTGCTGGCGCTGCTTGCTGCTGCGGAACTTCTCCTTGCCCTGCATCTGCTGGTCGCGGCGTCCTCCACCGCGGGCGTTGCGGCTTTCCGCCATGTCCTGCAGCTTCTCGTCATACTTGTCCAGATTCACGTTGGTGGCCTTGCGGGTATCCACCACCTTGGTCTGAGGCACGCGGGAAACGGGCTTGCCGTCCGCCTTGGGCTTGCTGTCGCCCTTGGGCGCGGCGGCAGCGGCCGCCTTGCCGGCGTCCGCCTTCTCCTCCGTCTTTGCCGCCACCTTCTTGCCGTCGGCGGCGGGCGCGGGAGCTTCCTCCTTTTTCTTCTCGCCGGGGGCGGCACCCTCGGCAAAGATCTCCACGATGCTGGCGATCTGGTTGTGCTGGGTCAGATATTCGAAGATCAGGGACAGCTCCCGATCCTCCAGCACCTGCATGTGGTTTTTCGGCGTTTCGGCATACTGGGTCAGGATCTCCGTGATCTGCTTGGTGGGAACACCGAAGTCCTTTGCCACCTCATGCACTCTGTATTTGTTGCCTACGCTACCCAAATGTAGCCACCTCCATCTCTGTGATACGAACGCGCAGATCGCGCGGATATTACTTCGCCTTACGCCCGTCGGCGCGGTGTTCCTTTGTCCGGCGCAGCTTCTTTTGCTTGCGGCGCTCGTTGCGCTCCGCCCGCTCCTGCAGCAGCCCTGCCGCCTCGCCGTAGCGCTGACTGTCCAGCGCCGCCAGCTTCTGCCCCACGGCGGCGGCCAGCCCGAAATCGGTCACCGCGGCCACCGCCACGGCGCCGAACCCCAGTGCCTGACCCAGCGCGTCCTTGTCGGCCTCCAGCGTCAGCAGCGGACAGCCGCAAAAGGCGGCGTGCTCCGCCGCCCGGCGGCCGGCAGTGGGCGCGGCGTCTCGCGCCAGCAGGATGACCCGGGCGTGCTTCTCATGAGCGGCAGCACCCACCGCCTCCTCGCCGATCTCTACCCGCCCGGCCTTTCTGGCAAGACCCAGCATGGACAATACCTGTTCCAACTCAATCCTCCTGCGCCAGCTGCGCCTCCAGCGCCTCGTACACCTCTCCCGGCACCTCCGCGGAAAATGCCCGCTCCAGCGCCCGGGCCTTGCGCGCCTTCTTCAAACACTCCCCGTCGGGGCAGATATAGGCGCCCCGGCCGGACAGCTTTCCGGTGCGATCCAGCACCACGGCGCCCTCCGGCGTGCGCACCACCCGCAGCAGCGTCTTCTTATCCTTCATGGTGCGGCAGCCCACACATTGCCGCTGGGGGATCTTCTTCACCTTCTGCACGGCGCCGCACCGTCCTTTCCTGTGTTATTCGCGGAAGGACTCCGGCTTGATGTCGATCTTATAGCCGGTCAGCCGCGCCGCCAGACGGGCGTTCTGCCCTTCCTTGCCGATGGCCAGCGACAGCTGGTCGTCCGGCACGATGACGCGGCAGCTCTTGCCTTCCTCCGCCATGATCACGTCCCGCACGTCCGCCGGCGCCAGCGCCGCCGCGATGAACTGTGCCGGATCCTCCGACCAGCGGATCACGTCGATCTTCTCGCCCCGCAGCTCGTCCACGATGGCGTTCACGCGCTGGCCCCGCTGGCCGATGCACGCGCCGATGGGATCCACGTTCTCATCCTCCGACCAGACCGCCAGCTTGGTACGGCTGCCGGCCTCCCGGGCCACGCTGCGGATCTCCACCACGCCGTCGTAGATCTCCGGTACCTCCAGCTCGAACAGCCGCCGCACAAGGCCGGGATGGGTGCGGGAGATCAGCACCTGCGGGCCCCGGGTGGTGCGCCGCACCTCCACCAGGTACACCTTGACCAGCTGCCCCTCGCGATAGCTCTCGCCCTCTACCTGCTCGCCCACGGGCAGCACCGCCTCGGCGGACTCGGTACCCGTGCCGATGCGCAGGATCACGTTGCCGGTGCGGGGATCCACCCGGCTGACGGTGCCGGTGAGGATCTCGTGCTGCTTGGCGTTGAACTCGTCGTAGATCATGCCGTGCTCGGCCTCCCGCAGGCCCTGAATGATGACCTGCTTGCCGTTGCCGGCGGCGATGCGGCCAAACTCCACGTTGGTCACGGGGATGTTCACCACGCTGCCCAGCTCATACTTGGCGGACAGGGCCTTCGCCTCCTCCAGAGAGATCTGGGCGCCGGGATTTTCCACCAGCTCCACGACCTCCTTCTGGACGTACATTTTCAGATCCTTCTTCTCCTCGTCCACGTCCACGATCACGTTCTCCACACCCTCGTGGTCACGCTTGTAGGCCGTAGACAGCGCCTGGATGATCTTGCCCAGCATAAAGCTCTGGGGGATGCCCCGCTCCTTTTCCAGCATTGCAAGCGCCGCAAAGATCTCGTCACATTTCATGTCCTGTTTCTCCTTATTTCAACTTTCCTCGTATTTAGAATTCGATCCGCAGCCGTACCAGCGCGATCTCGCTCTTTTCAAACCGCACCGCGGTACCGCTCATATCCAGCGTCACGGCGCCCTCGTCGTATCCCGCCAGCGTGCCGGCAAACTCCTTGCGCCCGTCCTTGGGCTTGTAGGTCTTGACCAGCACGGGGCTGCCCATGAATTGGGCAAAGTCCGACGGGCGCTTGAGCGGGCGCTCCGCCCCGGCGGAGGACACCTCAAAGGTGTAGCTGCCCTCGATGGGGTCCGCCTCGTCCAGCAGGTCGCTGACGGTGCGGCTGACCGCCTCGCAGTCCAGAATGTCCACGCCGCCGGGCTTATCGATGTACAGCCGCAGGTACCACTGTCCCGCCTCCCGGACGTACTCCACGTCCCACAGGCTGCATCCGTTGGCCTCCACCACCGGCGCAGCCAGCTCCGCCACGATCTCGGTCACTTTTTTCATGGAACCTTTTCCCGCCTTTTCCGATTTTAAGTGAGCAAATTTGCCCAACAAAAAGAGCGGACGCAATGCCCACTCTGTCAAACTACTTACCTTACAATGGGGAGTATACCATAAATAAATATGCTTTGCAAGCGCTTTTTTCGCCGAAAAAGCGTCCTTGAGCGTCATTCTTCCCGGTATTTTCACAAAAATGACAAGGGCCGGAGGGCGATCTCCTCCGGCACACATCATACTTCACCCTTCATCCTTGAGCAGCAGTTCCACCGCTCCGGGCAGATTCCGGATCCGGGTCACCGGCGCGCCGGGAGCGTACTCCCCGTCCAGCGACCAGGGCATTCCCTCCTTCGAGGTCACCTCCACCTCCCGCACATGGCGGAAGACCACACCGGGCAGTGTGTAATCCATAGAGGTCAGCGCCACGATCAGATTCTGCAGATCCAGAGGCGATCTGGGGTTTTCCAGCAGCAGCAGCTCGAACTTCCCGTCGTTCATCTTCACCCGGCTGGGGTCCAGCCGGATCATGCCCGCCAGCGAGGTGGTGTTGCACACCGCGCCGAACAGATAATCCCCGTCAAAGATCTCCCCATCGGCGATCACGCGGCAGCGATAGGGGTGCAGCGAGTCCAGACTGTTCAGCCCCTCCAGCACGTAGGCAAAGTGCCCCAACGCATTCTTGGTGGTCTGGGGTGCTGAGTACGATGCCCGGGTAAAAGCGCCGAAGGACGCCACGTAAGCAAAATACCGCCCGCCGAAATCCCCCACGTCCAGCGGGTGGGGCGTGCCCTGCGCCGCCGCCTCCGCCGCCTGCTCGATGCGCAGCGGCAGGTGCAGGCTGGCAGCAAAATCGTTGGTGCTGCCGCAGGGCAGATATCCCAGTGCCGGCCGCCGGGGCAGGCGCATCAGCCCGGCAATGGTCTCGTTCAGCGTGCCGTCGCCCCCCGCGCAGACCACGGCGTCGAACTCGCCGCCGATGGCAGCCGTCGTCTCGGTGGCGTCGCCGCCGCCGGTGGTGGTGTGCACGTGCACCAGATAGCCCGCCTTGGAAAAGACGTCCACCGCATCAAAAAGCGGCGCACGGGAACGGGTCTTTCCCGCCCGGGGATTGACGATCAACAGCAGCTTCTTCATGGCAGGAACTTCCTCACAGTCGTCTTTGGCGTTGTGATTATTATACCCCCTGCCGGGAAAAAATTCAATAGCACCCGTTCCCGCTCTTGCAAACGGCGCCAAAATCATATATGATACTTTGTAAACATGGATTTCGGAAGGAAGTGACGACGATGAAGGATCGGAAAAAATACTTTCAGCTGGGTCTGACGCTGTTTCTGACGGCCTGCGCCATCATCGTGTTCTACGACTTTTTCTATATCGGCGGCACGCTGCAGAGCTTCATGCGCAAGCTCAGCTCCATTCTGGCGCCGGTGCTGTATGGCTTTGCCATGGCGTATCTGCTGGCGCCCATCGTCAATTATATCGAGCGGCTTTTGCGCAAATGGTGTGAAAAGGCTCGCGCCAAGAACGCCAAGAACGCCAAGAACGCCAAGCCCCGGGGCGACGGATGGATGCGGGCGGTGAGCATCCTCCTCACGTGGGCCATGGTGCTGCTGCTTTTGTATCTGTTCCTTGTCATGGTGATCCCTCAGCTGGTCGCCAGCGTAAAAACGCTGATCGCCAACGCCGAAACCTATTACAATCAGGTTTACACGTGGGTGGACGGGTTCTTGAACAAGGACTCCGAGGTGGGCGTATGGGCCAAGCAGACCTTCGACCGGTACTATGACAGCGCGCTGGACGCGCTGAAAAAGCAGATTCTGCCCTGGGCGCAGTCCACGCTGACCAGTCTGACCGGCGGCATCTGGAGCGGGATCTGGAGCGTGGTGAGCTTTTTCAAAAACGTGATCATCGGTGTGATCGTGTCGGTGTATATGCTGGCCATGAAGGAAAGCAGCGCCGCCCGCTGCTGCAAGCTGGTATACGGCGTGTTCAAGGAGGAGCAGGCCGCCCGGATCATCCGCGCCACCCGGAAGGTGGACGTCGTGTTCTCCGGCTTCGTGCGAGGCAAGCTCCTGGATTCGCTGATCATCGGCATCCTGTGTCTGATCGGCTGCTCCATTCTGGGCATCCCCTACACGCCGCTGGTCAGCCTCATCATCGGTCTGACCAACGTGATCCCCTTCTTCGGCCCGGTGCTGGGAGCGGTGCCCAGCGCGTTCCTCATCCTGCTGGTCAGCCCCATCAAATGTCTCTACTTCATCATCTTCATCATCCTGCTCCAGCAACTGGACGGCAACGTCATCGGCCCCAAGATCATCAGCAACACCACGGGCGTGTCCAGCTTCTGGGTGGTGGTGGCCATTCTGGTGGGCGGCGGCTTCGGCGGCGTGCCGGGCATGTTTCGGGGCGTGCCGGTGTGCGCCTGCTTGCAGATGCTGTGCAAATACCTGATCGACCGGCGGCTGCGCAGCCGCGATATGCCGGTGGAGGCCTACGAGTACGTCCACCGGGACGAGGCCCCTCCCCCTCCGGAGGAGAAAAAATAGCGACCCTCAACCGTTTTCAAGCGGACGGCGCCCTGGGCGCCGCCCGCTTTTCCTCTCCGGGCATCGTGAAATAATTATCACATTCCCCCCCTTGCATTCCCGGTTTTTTTGTGCTATAGTGCCTGCGGACAATTGAATAGAGCCAAAACCATTATTTCTGTTTGCCGCTGAAGGGGCGGCAAGAAAGGGAGAAGACTATGAGAAGACAGTTTGCTCTTTTCCTGGCGTTCATGATGGTCTGCGCTGTACTCAGCGGATGCGGAGGCGGCAGCGGCAAAGAGAACGCGGAAGGAAGTAACGGCTTGAACGCTGAGCGGAAAGCCAACAACGAGATCGTTGTGGCGATCCCTCAGGACCTGGAAGACAGTCTTGACCCGCATGGAAGCATGTCGGCAGGAACCAGAGAGGTCTTATTCAACATCTACGAGGGTCTGGTAAAAACCGGGCCTGACGGAGGGTTGATCCCCGCGGTTGCCGAATCGTACGACATATCCAAGGACGGACTGGCTTACACCTTCAAGCTGCGTGAAGGAGTCAAGTTCCACAACGGCGCGCCGGTGACTGCGGAGGACGTGATCTATTCCATCCAACGCTGCATCGACAACGCCGGCAACACGGGCGATTCCGCCCTTGTGTCGGCGCTTTCTGCTATCCATGACCTGACCGCCGAGGGCGAGGACACGGTCACCTTCCGGATCGACAAGCCGAATCTGGAGCTGATCTATTTCATGACCATCGCCATCATTCCTTCTGGCTACGACGCGCTGGACACCGTGCCCTGCGGCACAGGCCCGTTCAAGTTCGTGTCCCGCTCGGCGCAGGAGAACGTGATCGTGGAGAAGTTCGCCGACTATTGGGGCACCCCCGCCGCCGTGGACAAGGTGACCTTCGCCATCCACTCCGACCCCACCGCGCTGGTCATGTCCATCAAGTCCGGCGCCGTGGATCTGTGCCCCCATCTGACCGCCGCACAGACGGCTCAGCTGGGCAAGGAGTATACCATTCTGGAGGACACCATGAATCTGGTGCAGGCGGTGTATCTGAACAACGCCGTGGAGCCGCTGAACAATGTGAAGGTGCGTCAGGCCATGTGCTGCGCCATCAACCGTCAGGAGATCATGGACATGGTGGCCGACGGTCACGGCGCCGCCGTGGGCAGCAGCATCTATCCCAAGCTGGCCCGGTTCTTCCTGCCGGAGCTGGTGGACTATTATACTTACGACCCTGCCAAGGGCAAGGAGCTGCTGGCAGAGGCCGGCTATCCCAACGGGTTTGACCTGTCCATCGCCGTGGTGTCCAGCTACCAGCCCCACATGGATACCGCCGAGGTGGTGGTGGAGCAGCTGCGCGCCATCGGCATCAACGCCTCCGTCCAGCCCATGGACGGCGCCACGTGGCTCAACGACGTGTACGTAGGCCGGAAGTTCCAGGCCACCATCACCGGTGTGGATGCCAAGAACGTCACCGCCCGCGCCATGCTGGAGCGCTTCGTGTCCGACAACGGCAAGAACTTCATCAACTACAGCGACGAGACCTATGACGCCCTCTATGCCCAGGCGCAGGCCTGCACCGACGAGAACGCACAGGTGGGGATCTACAAGCAGATGGAAACCCGGCTCACCGAAACGGCAGCCAATCTGTACCTGCAGGATCTGGCCGATCTGGTGGCTATCCGCTCCGATCTGACGGGGCTGCAGTTCTATCCCATCTACGTACTGGATCTGAGCGCGGTGCACTACGAGTGATCGCCGCGGCACATAAAACGTAAAAAACAGGAAAGGAGGCGATGACCGTGAAGTATGCCGCCAAGAAGCTGACGATGATGCTGCTGACCATGGTCATCGTCTCCTTCCTCGCGTTTCTGGCCTTTCAGATCATCCCCGGCGACCCTACCGCCAAGCTGCTGGGCAGCAACGCCACCGCCGAGGCCGTGGCCGCGCTGCGAGCACAGCTGGGGCTGGATCGGCCGTTTTTCGTGCGCTATTTTGAGTGGGTCGCCGGCGCCCTGCAGGGCGACTTCGGCGTGTCATACAGCTATTCCCTGCCCGTATCCTCGCTTCTGGCAGGCAAGCTGGGCATCACCGCCCTGCTGACCGCCGTCGCCTTCTTGCTGATCACGGCGGTATCGGTGCCGCTGGGCGTGTTTCTGGCGGAGCAGGATCGGCCGTGGCTGGACCGGGCGTTTACCGTGTGCAACCAGATCGTGATGGCAGTGCCGGCGTTTTTCACCGGTATTTTGATGACGCTGCTGTTCGGACTGGTACTGCGGTGGTTCACGCCGGGCTCCTTTATTTCACCTGCCCACAGCTTTTGGGGCAGCGTGGGGTACCTCTTTTTCCCGGCGCTGGCCATTGCGCTGCCCCGCATCGCCATGACGGTGAAGATGCTGCGCAGCTCCGTGGCCACCGAGATGAACAAGGACTACGTCCGCACCTCCTACAGCCGCGGCAATGACCGGCGCGCCACCCTCTGCCGCCACGTGCTGCGCAACGCCGCCGTGCCCACGGTGGCGTTTCTTGCCATGACGGTGGCAGACATCGTAGCCGGCAGCGTGGTCATTGAGCAGGTGTTCGCCGTGCCGGGTCTGGGACGGCTGCTGCTGACCTCCATTGCCAACCGGGACTTTCCGGTGGTGCAGGCCATCGTGGTGATCCTTGCGCTGTGGGTGGTGCTGGTCAACGGCGCGGCGGATCTTCTGAACCAGCGGCTGGATCCCCGGCTGCGGCTGACGTAAGGGGGTGGGCGGCATGCTATGGAGCAAACACTCCCGGCGCATGGTGCGCACCGGCGTCGTGCTGACGGCGCTGATGGCTCTGCTGGCCGTGGTGGGCGTTTTCTGGACGCCCTATTCCCCCACCGCCATGAACGGCGCGGCAAAGTTTTCCCCGCCCTCGTGGCAGCATCTGTTCGGCACCGACAACTTCGGCCGGGACATCTTCAGCCGCGTGATGTGCGGCATGGGCACCACCTTCTTCATCGCTCTGTGCACCATTCTGGTGGGCGCGCTGGTGGGCGTGCTGGTGGGCGCGCTGACCGGCTATTTCGGCGGCTGGGTGGACGAGGCGCTGATGCGCCTCAACGACGCGCTCACCGCCTTTCCCAGCATTTTGCTGGCGCTGGTGTTCATCGCCATGCTGGGCTTCGGTAAATACAACGTGATCCTGGCGCTGGGGGTGGCCTTCGTCCCCAGCTACGCCCGGGTGGTGCGGGCGGAGTTCGCCCGTCACCGGGAGATGACCTACGTGCGCTCGGCGCGGCTGATGGGCGCTGCCCACAGCCGGGTCATGTTCCGCCACATCCTGCCCAACACCTACGCGGTGCTGCTGCCCACGCTGGTGATCGGCTTCAACAACGCGGTGTTGGCGGAGGCCAGCATGAGCTATCTGGGCATCGGCGTCAAGGCTCCGGACGTATCGCTGGGATATATGCTCTCGGAATCCCAAAGCTATATGATGACCGCTCCGTGGTACGTGCTGTGCACCGGGTCGGTGATCGTGCTGCTCATTCTGGGCGTCAGCCTGATCGGCGAGGGCCTGCAGGAGAGGAGGGGGCTGTAATGCTGGAGATACGTGACCTGCACGTGCAGTTCCACGACTCCGATCACGAGGCGGTGCGGGGCATCGACCTGACGGTGCGCGACGGGGAAATCGTGGGGCTGGTGGGCGAATCCGGCTCCGGCAAAACGGTCACCGCCATGGTGATCTCCGCCCTGCTGCGCTCTGACCGGGCGCAGATCCGGGGTCAGATCCTGCTGGACGGCGTGGACCTGCTGTCCGCCGCCGGCTCCACCATCCATCAGGTGCAGGGCAAGGACATCTGCGTGGTGTTTCAGGAGCCCATGAGTGCCATGGATCCCGTGATGCGCATCGGGCCGCAGGTGGAGGAGTGCCTGCGGGTACACACGTCGCTTTCCAAGGCAGAGCGGCGGGAAAGGGCGCTGCAGGCCATGCGCGACGTGGAGCTGCACGACGTGGAGGCCATTTACAACAAGTATCCCCACGAGCTCTCCGGCGGCATGCTGCAGCGGGTCATGATCGCGGCGGCTATTCTGCCCGATCCCCGGCTGCTGCTGGCGGACGAGCCCACCACCGCGCTGGATGTGACCATCCAGGCTCAGATCCTGTCGCTTTTGAAGCGGCTGAACCGGGAGCGGGGCATGTCCGTGCTGTTCATCTCCCACAACCTCAACGTGGTGCGCAAGCTGTGCACCCGGGTAGCGGTGATGGAAAAAGGACACATCGTGGAAACGGCCGATACCGAGTCGGTGTTCTATCACCCGCAGGCAGACTATACCAAGCGGCTCATCGCCGCCATCCCCACAAGGAGGAAGATCCATGCCGGATAAAGTGCTCGACGTCAGCCACGTGTCGGCGGGATACAGATCCTCCGGCATCGGCAAAAAGAAATACACGCAGGTGCTGAACGACGTCACCTTCTCTCTCTACCGGGGCGAGATCTTGGGTCTGGTGGGCGAATCCGGCTCCGGCAAATCCACGCTGGCGCGGGTGATCCTGGGGCTGCTGGCGCCGGAGAGCGGCACCGTGACCCACTACACCAAGCGGCCCCAGATGATCTTTCAGGATCCGGCGGGCAGCCTCAACCCGGGGCGCACCGTAGGCTGGATCCTGGAGGAGCCGCTGCGGATCTACGGCAAGTACGACGGCCCGGAGCGGGTGCGCCGGGTGAAGGCCATCATGGAGCTGGTGGGCCTTCCGGAAGCGTGCTACGACCGTCTGCCCCGGGAGCTGTCCGGCGGACAGCGGCAGCGGGTGTGCATCGGCACGGCGCTGATCCAGCGTCCCTCCCTCATCATCGCCGACGAACCGGTGTCGGCGCTGGACGTGACCATTCAGGCGCAGATCCTGAAGCTGATCGACTCACTCCGCCGGGAGTTTCAGCTTTCCTACCTGTTCATCTCCCACGATCTGAACGTGGTCTATCAGGTCTGCGACCGCTGCCTCGTGATGAAGGGCGGCCGCATCGTGGAGCAGGGGCCGGTGGATCAGCTCTACGACCACCCTCAGGAGGAATACACCCGCCAGCTGCTGGCGGCGGCAGAATAAGGAGCGATCATGACACAGGAACTGCAGGCGCTGCTGATCCGCTTTGGAAACAGCACCAACCCCTTTGACGAGCACAATCATATGCGCGTGGTGCGCGTGGACGACGGCGAGGCCGTGGTGGAGGTCACACTGTGCCGTGACAGTCTCAACTCGTGGAGCACACCCCATGGCGGGCTGCTGTTTGCCGCGGCGGACGTGGCCTGCGGCATCGCCACTGTGTCCGTGCGGCAGGAGCAGTGCGTCACCGTCAGCGCCTCGGTGGATTTCATTGCCGCCGCTGGCAGCGACGGCACCCTCACCGCCGCAGCACGGGTGGATCACGCCGGGAACAAGATATGCTTCTGCTCGGCAGAGGTCACGGACGAGGCGGGGCGGCTGATCGCCCGGCTGCGCACCACCATGTACTTTACCGGGCAGCCTCTGCCGCGGCAGGAATAGCGCCATGAAGAGGCTGAAGGCTCTGCTCTCGCGCGACCGGGGACTGTATCTCTGGCTGCTGATCGCCTGCGCCGTCACGGCGCTGTGCGTGCTGCTGCGCCCGGCGCGGGCAGTGATGAACGCGCTGGCGCAGTACGTGACCACGCCGCTGAAGACCGCGCTGGCCCACCTGTGCGCCCTGACCTCCCTGTCAGTGGCTGAGGTGCTGATCCTCTCCGCGGTGGCGCTGGCCGTCTTCGCGCTGGCGGGGCTTCTCCGCCGTCTGATCCGGGAAATGCACCGCGCCCGTCTTCTGTGGCACGCCCTTCTGTGGACGGCTTGTCTGGCGGCCTCGCTGGGCTGTGCCATGACGCTTTTGTGGGGCGTCAACTACCACACCGACAGCTTTCAGGATCGCTCCGGCATCACCGCCCGGCAGGGCACCGTGGAGGAGCTGACCGCGCTGGCGGAATATTTCGCCGCCGGGCTTTCCGACGCCCACGGGCAGGCGCCCCGGGACGAGAACGGTCTTTTCACCGCCGACCGGCATGCCGTGGTTCGCGCCGCTCCGGCGATCTACGAGGCGGGACGGGCGGAATTCCCCTGCCTGCGGCCCGGCGCGCTGACGCCCAAGGAGTTCGTGTGCTCCCATGCGCTGACCGCTATCGACTTCACCGGCTTCTACTTCCCCCTCACCGGGGAGGCCAACCTGAACATGGACAGCCCCGTCGCCTTCCTGCCCGCCACCGCCATCCACGAGCTGGCGCACCAGAGTCAGATCGCCTCGGAGCAGGAGTGCAACTTCGTGGCCATCGCCGTCAGCATCGGCAGCGACGACCCCCTCTTTCGCTATTCCGGGTGGCTGATGGGGTATATCCACGTCTCCAACGCCCTCTACCGGGCGGATCCGGAGGCGTGGCAGCGCATCCGCGGCACGCTGCCGGAGGGCGTGATCGACGACATCCGGAACAACAACGACTACTGGGCCTCCGCCCATACCTCCTTTACAGATACCACCCAGAAGCTCTACGATTCCTTCATCCGGTCCAGCGGCGACCCCAACGGCGTGCGCAGCTACGGCATGGTGGTGGATCTGCTGCTGGCCTATTACGGAGCATAAAAGCAGACGGCGCGCGCCGTCTGTTTTTTCGTTTCTCTTGCTTTTTCTTTCGCCGTGTTGTATAGTGAACACAACTTACAATACCCCGTATCATCGGAGGTCACACGATGAAAAATATCCGCACCATCACCCTCAACCCGGTCTTTGACCTGCACTATCGCGTGCCGGACTTTCGCGCCGGCGTGGAAAATCTGGTGGTCTCCGCCACGCGGGAGGCCGGCGGCAAGGGCGTGAACACCTCCCGTGCGCTGGCAGCCAACGGGGTGGACAATCTGGCGTACGTGGTGCTGGGCTGTGAAAACGGCGGGGAATTCGCCGACTGTCTGAAGCGGGACGGCGTGCCCTGCCGCTGTTTCCCGGCGGAGGGGCGCATCCGGGAGGGCATCACCGTCCACCCGGACGCGGGCTCCGAAACCCGGCTGGCGGTGAACACCTTTCGCCTTCCCGAGAGCACCTTTTCCCGGCTGGAGCAGACGCTTCTGGCCGAGGACCTGCCCACCCTGCTGGTGTCCTTTTCCGGCAGGATCCCCACCGGCTTTGACAAAGAGCGGGTCCTGACCCTGCTGCAGCGCCTGCGCGATGGAGGCGCCGCCGTCGTGGCGGACAGCGCCTCCTATACCGCGGAGGATCTGCGGCGGCTGCGGCCGTGGTTTATCAAGCCCAACGCGCAGGAAACACTGACCCTGTGGGGCAGGGCCCCCGAAACGCCGGAGGATGCCGTGGCGTGCGCCAAGGGCATGGCGGCAAGCGGCGTCAGCGAAAACGTACTGCTGTCGCTGGGCGGCGACGGCGCCGCCTACGCCGGCAGCGACGGGGCGTATCTTCTGCGCGTGCCGCCCCTGACCGCTCCGGTTTCCACCATCGGCGCCGGAGACAGCGTGGTGGCAGGTCTTTTGGCCGGCGCGGCGCAGGGTCTTCCCATGGAGGCGTGTCTGCGCCTTGCCATGGCCTACGGCACCGCCGCCTGCATGACGCCCGGCACCCGGCCGCCCCGGCCGGAGGACGTGGCGGCGATCCTGCCCCGTGTTTTGATCGAAAAAACAGCGGGCTGAACGCCCTTTTGCAAAGGAGGCACGTATATGAAGCTGGATCTCAATACCCTGCGCGATAAGGTGGCGGGCTGCTGGGCGGGCAAAAACATCGGCGGCACGCTGGGCGCTCCCTTTGAGTGGCACCGGGAGATCAATTACGTGGATTTCTACACCCAGGATCTGTCCATGGGGCCTCCCGCCAACGACGATCTGGATCTGCAGATCGTGTGGCTGGCGGCGGCGGAGCGGTACGGCCGTCAGGTCAGCGCCTCTATTCTGGGCGAATACTGGCTCAGCTACGTGATCCCCGAGTGGGTGGAGTACGGCACCGGCAAGGCCAACATGAAGGCCGGGCTGGTACCCCCACTCTCCGGCGAGGTGGACAACGTCTATAAAAACAGCTGCGGCTGCTTCATCCGTTCGGAGATCTGGGCGTGTCTTGCGCCGGGTCACCCGGAGATCGCCGCCCGCTACGCCTACGAGGACGCCATCGTGGATCACGCCGGCGAGGGCGTGTACGGCGAGATCTTCTTCGCCGCCATGGAGAGCGCCGCCTTTGTGGAAAGCGACCCCCGCACGCTGATCGGGATCGGCCTTTCCTACATCCCCGAAGACTGCGTCACCGCCAAGGCGATCCGGGAGGCCGTCGCCTGCTGCGAGCAGGGGCTTCCTCTGCCCCAGACCCGCCTGCGCATCCACAGCGCGGCGCCCGGCACCTTCGGCGTGCAGTACGCCAAGCTGTCCGAGATCGACCAGACCGGTGACAACGAGGGCTTTGCCGTGGGCAAGCCGGGCTTTGACGCGCCGGAGAACGTGGCCTTCGCCATTGCCGGGTGGCTGATGGGCGGCGGCGACTTTGAAAAGGGCATCTGCCTGACCAACGCCTTCGGTGAGGACACCGACTGCTCCTGCGGCTCGCTGGGCGCGCTGATGGGTATCATTCTGGGCGCCTCCCGTCTGCCGGAGAAGTGGACGAAGCCTCTGGACGACAAGATCGCCACCATCTGCATCCGCAAGACCACCGGCGGCGTGTGGATCCCCAAGACCACCACGGAGCTGGCGGAGCGGGTGCTGCGTACCGTCCCCCTGTTTCTCGGCGGCGACTGCGACGTGCTGGACGAGGGCGGCATGAGCGTGACCTGCGCGGGCGGCGACGCGCTCTACTGCCGCCGGGAGCAGGAGTATCTCACCGGCGTCAACGGCGGGCACAAGGATCTCACCACCCAGTTCCGGGACGTGATGGATCTGTCTCCCTACGTGGTGCGCAAGGAGTATCCGGCGTTCCGGCTGGAGCTGGATCACGGCGACTCCCCCTTCTTCACCTGCGGCCAGCCCCGCACCATCCGGGTGCGGGCGGTGAACACCAATCTGATGAACCAGCAGCAGTGGGTGCGCTTCACTCTCTACACGCCGGAGGGCGTGACCGTGGAGGGGAGCCGCGTCCGTGAGCTGCCGCTGAACAACGTGGTGGGAGCGCAGGCGGAAACGTCCTTCACCGTCAACACGGAATGCTTTTCCGGCGGCAAGCTGGAGCTGCTGGTGGACGCGGCGCTGAATGGGCGCCACTCCTACGGCGTCATCAAGGCTACTCTTTTGTGCCGGGGCTGACCCCCGGCGAAAAACGCAAAAAAAGGAGACGCTTCTTCATGAAGCGTCTCCTTTTTATACGTCGTTTTTCTGCCTTACAGCCCCAGGCCGGGGATATTCAGCCCGCCGGTCAGGGCGCCCATGGAGCTGTTCATGGCCTCGTCCGCCTGCCGCAGCGCCTCGTTCACCGCGGACAGGATCAGATCCTGCTGCATCTCCACGTCCGAGGCGTCCACCGCCTCCGGCTTGATGACAAGATCCGTCAGCTCCTTCTTGCCGTTCACCGTGGCCTGCACCACGCCGCCGCCCACCGAGGAGGTGAAGCTGCGGCTTTCGATCTCCTCCTGCGCCTTGGTCATCTCCTGCTGCATCTTCATCAGCTTCTGCTGCATCTGCTGCTGTTGGCGCATCATCCCGGCGCCGCCGGTAAAGCCGCCCCTTGCGCTGTATCCCTTTGCCATGTCGTGCTTCTCCTTTTACTTGATCTTAAAATGCTCCAGCCGGCTGCCGCTGCGTACCAGCTCGTCCATGCGGTCGCCGCTCTCCTGTGCCGGCGCAGGCGCGGGCGCGGGCGAGTCCTCCTTCGCAGGCGGATCCGCTTTTTCCGGAGGGCGCGCCGCCGCAGATCTCGCCTTCCCCGGCTCGCCCGTGACCAGCTCGATCCGCACGCTCCTGCCAGCAGCCGACGCGGTCACCTCCCGCAGCACCGCCAGCACGTCGTTGTTGTTCAGCGAGGCGCGGACGAATTCACTCTGGCAGTACACCGTCATCGTGTCGCCGTCCAGCACGCCCTTGGCCATGTTCAAAAACACCCGGTGGTTGATGGGCAGCCGCCCCTTGTAGTGATCCAGCAGCTGCGCCCACAGGTCGCTCCCGGCGCTTTCCGCCGCAGGCTGCGGCGGGGGCTCCGGGTCTTTTCTCTCCTCCGGCGGCGCGGGGCGCGGCTCCTCCCGGGGCTCGTCCGGTGCCTTTTCCGCCGGCGGCTCCTCCCACGGAACGTCCTCCTGCGGTGTGGGCGCGGGGGTCTTCTTCCCGGCAGGCTTGACCGGCACGCCGTCCTTTATCTGTGCCTCCAGCCGCTCCACCCGCGCCGTCAGCGCCGTCAGATCGCCGGAAAGGGTCTCGTCGCACAGCCGCAGCAGGCACAGCTCCGTGTCCGTGCGGGGCTGGAAGCTGCCCGGCAGCGCCGCGCGGCAGCTTTGCACCGTGTCGGTGATATAGAGAAAGCGGCTCATGGGCTGTCCCTGCCCCAGCTCCGCCAGCGTCCTGCGGTCATACAGCCCCGTCAGCAGCGCGGCGGCGCCCTCCGGTGCGGCGGCGCACATGGTCAGGTCGCGGCCCAGATCGGCCAGCTCGCCCAGCAGCGCCAGCGCGTCCTTCCCGTCCCGGTACAGCCGGTCGAACAGTGTCAGCACGGCGGCGGTGTCCCGCTGCAATATCAGGCGCATCAGCTCCGCCGTCTGGATGCTGCCGGCAAGCCCCAGTACCTCCAGCACGGCGGCGGCGTCCAGCGTGCCTTCCACCGCCCGGCACTGATCCAGCAAGCTCAGCGCATCACGCAGGGCACCGTTTGCCATGCGGGACAGGATCTCCGCCCCGTCGGGCGTCAGATCGATCTGCTCGGCCTTGGCAATGGACGCCAACTGCCGCTCCATGTCCGCCGGCAGGATCCGCTTGAAGGAAAATCGCTGGCACCGGGACAGGATCGTGGCAGGCACCTTGTGCAGCTCCGTGGTAGCCAGAATAAACAGCAGATGCTCCGGCGGCTCCTCCAGAATTTTCAGCAGCGCGTTGAACGCCGCGGTGGACAGCATGTGCACCTCGTCGATGATATACACCCGCTTGCGCAGCACGGAGGGGGTATACACCGCCTCCTCCCGCAGTGCCCGCACCTGATCCACACCGTTGTTGCTGGCGGCGTCCAGCTCCGTCACATCCAGCGCCCGTCCCTCGTCGATGCTGCGGCAGGCCTCGCACCGGCAGCAGGGCGCCCCGTTTTGCGGGTCGAGGCAGTTCACCGCCTTGGCAAGGATCCGGGCGCAGGTGGTCTTGCCGGTGCCCCGGGTGCCGGTGAACAGATAGGCGTGACCCACCCGCCCCTCTGCCACCTGGCGGCGGAGCGTGTCGGTGATATGGGCCTGCCCCACCACCTCGTCAAAGGTGCCGGGACGCCATTTGCGATAGAGCGCCTGATACATGAGCTGCCTCCTGCGAAAAAATGCTCCCCGACATGCAGCCACGGAACCGGCGCACTCGCGGCACATGGATGATCCCTCTTAATGCTGCTCGGTTCCCCGCCTGACATGATTCGTGGGTATCCATTGCGCGAGACCGGCTCCGCAGCTGTATGGCGGGGAGCTTTCGTGCAATTATTGTACTACCAAACGCGCCGTTTGGCAACATGAATTTGCGCTCACACCTTGGGCAGCTTCTCCTTGGCGAAATACTCCCGGGTCAGCTTCACCACCACCGGGCTCAGCAGCAGCACGCCGATCAGGTTGGGGATCGCCATGAGGCCGTTGAGGGTATCGGAGATGTCCCACGCCAGCTGGAGATCCATGGTGGCGCCCATGACCACCACCGGCAAAAACAGGATCTTGTACACCAGCGAGGCCTTGGTGGAGCCGAACAGATACTCACAGCAGCGGCTGCCGTACAGGTTCCAGCTCAGAATGGTGGTCAGGGCGAACAGCGTCAGTGCCACGGCCACCACCACGCTGGCCACCGAGCCGGAGAACACGGTGGAAAACGCGGCGGTGCTCAGCTCCGCCCCCGCCTTCTGCCCGTATCCGATGGTGATGCCGGAGGAGAGGATGGTCAGCGCCGTCAGCGTGCAGATCACCAGCGTGTCGGCAAACACCTCGAAAATGCCGAACAGGCCCTGCCTCACCGGGGAATCGGTGTCCGCAGCGGCGTGGGCGATGGGCGCCGAGCCGAGGCCGGCCTCGTTGGAGAAGATGCCCCGGGACACGCCCCGCTTCATGGCGGTAGCCACGGTGATGCCCAGACCTCCGCCCACCACGGCGGCAGGCTGGAACGCGCCCTCAAAGATCATAGCGAACACGCGGCCGATGTTGCCGATGTTGCCGATCACCACCACCAGACACGCCACGATGTAGATGATGGACATGACCGGCACCAGCATCTCCGTGGCCTGCCCGATGCGCTTGAGCCCGCCGATGGAGATCAGCGCCACCACCAGCATCACCACGATGCCGGTGATCAGGCACACCGTCTGCACGTTGGCGTCGGCGTTGAACACCTGCACCGCGCCGGTGACGGCGCCGGCAATGGAGTTGATCTGGGCGATGTTGCCTATGCCGAAGGAGGCCAGCGCCGCCAGCACGCAGAACACGGCGGCCAGCCACTTCCAGCGCTTGCCCAGACCGTTTTTGATGTAGTACATGGGGCCGCCTACCCAGTCGCCCTTGTCGTTGCGCTGGCGATACTTGATGGACAGCACCACCTCGGCATACTTGGTGATCATGCCCACCAGAGCCGCCACCCACATCCAGAACACGGCGCCGGGGCCGCCCAGCGCGATAGCGCCCGCCACGCCGGCGATGTTGCCGGTGCCCACGGTAGCGGCCAGCGCCGTACAGACCGCCTGAAACTGGGTCACGGCGCCCCGGTCGGCGGTGGACTGCTTGCGGCCCACCCGGCCGATGGTGTACTTCATGGCATGGCCGAAATGGGTGAACTGGGTGAACCGGGTGGCAATGGTCAGCACCAGCCCCGTCCCCAGGATCAGCACCATGGCGGGCACGCCCCACACGATGCCGTTGAGCCAATCGTTGGCCTTGGTCAGCCACGCAACAAAGGAATCCATACTCATTCTCCTTTCGTTCTCACACGAAAAATGCCCGCGTCAGAAAAACGATTGTTCATAGAATACACTACTTTACCGGCAAATGCAAGAGAAACGGGCGGAAAGTTTTGCCAAACTGTGAATTTTCGTCCCCCACCCCCTGCCCGGCACTTGCAATTTTATAAAAAACGGATATGATATATAAGTAATAATTTGTACCGCCAGCGCGGTAAAAGGGAAAAGAAGGGTTATCGCATGACTAAAATTGACATCGTATCCGGGTTTTTGGGCGCCGGAAAGACCACGCTCATCAAAAAGCTGCTGGCCGAGGCGTATCAGGGCGAAAAGCTGGTGCTGATCGAAAACGAGTTCGGCGAGATCAGCATCGACGGCGGCTTTTTGAAGGAATCCGGCGTGCAGATCAGCGAGATGTCCTCCGGGTGCATCTGCTGCTCGCTGGTGGGTGACTTCGCCGCCGCCCTGAAGGACGTGAAAAACCGGTTCCAGCCCGATCGCATTTTGATCGAGCCCTCCGGCGTGGGCAAGCTGAGCGACGTGATCGTGGCAGTGGAGAACACCGTGAAGGACGAGCCGGACATGAAGCTCAACAGCTTCGTCACCGTGGCCGACGCCTGCAAGGTGAAGGTCTATATGAAGAACTTCGGCGAGTTCTACAACAACCAGATCGAGTCCGCCGGCACCATCATCCTCTCCCGCACCCAGAAGCTGAGTCAGGAGAAGCTGGAGGCCGCCGTGGCGCTGCTGCGCCAAAAGAACGCCGACGCCGCCATCCTCACCACGCCGTGGGACGAGCTGGACGGCAAGACCATCCTTGCCGCCGTGGAGAAGGTCTCTCTGGCGGACGAGATGCTGCAGCGCATGCGCGCCGAGCACGAGGCCGAGGAGGCCGAGCATCATCACCATCACCACGATCATGACGATGACGACGAGCATGAGCACGAGCACCACCACGACCATGACGATGATGATGACGAGCATGAGCATGAGCACGAGCATCATCATCACGAGGGCGAGTGCGACGACCCCAACTGCTCCTGCCACCACCATCACCACCACGCCGACGAGGTGTTCACCAGCTGGGGCGTGGAGACGGTGCGCCGCTACACCGAGGAGGAGCTGCGCGCCATGCTGGACGAGCTGGACGGCAGCCGCTGCGGCGTGATCCTGCGGGCCAAGGGCATCCTGCCCGCCGCGGACGGGCGCTGGCTCCACTTCGACTACGTGCCGGAGGAGCAGGAGGTGCGCTACGGCGCCGCAGACTATACCGGCAGGCTGTGCGTCATCGGCTCGCAGCTGCAGGAAG
>JAFTBL010000236.1 GCA_017455225.1 Oscillospiraceae bacterium | reverse complement strand
CGGGCGCTGGGGCACCGTGCGCCCAATATGGACACACTGGTGGCGCTGGGCTCGGCGGCGTCCTTCCTGTACAGCACGTATCTGGTGTTCGTCATGACCGGCACAGGGGAGATGGAGGATCTGTACTTTGAGTCCGCCGCCATGATCCTGACGCTGATCACCGTGGGCAAAACGCTGGAAGCCCGCTCCAAGGGCAAGACCACCGACGCGCTGAAAAGCCTGATGAAGCTGGCGCCCCAGACGGTGCGGGTGGTGCGCGGCGGCCAAGAGCAGGAGATCCCTGCCGCCCAGGTGCGCCCCGGCGACACGTTTCTGGTGCGTCCGGGGGAGAGCGTAGGCGTGGACGGTACCGTGACAAGCGGCGTCAGCTCCGTCAACGAATCGGCGCTGACCGGCGAAAGTCTGCCGGTGGACAAAAAGGCGGGCGACGACGTCAGCGCGGGCACCATCAACCAGTCCGGACTGCTGACCTGCACTGCCACCCGGGTAGGGGAGGACACGACCCTTTCCCGGATTATCCGCATGGTGGGCGACGCCTCCGCCACCAAGGCGCCCATCGCCAAAGTAGCGGACAAGGTGTCCGGTGTGTTCGTGCCGGGGGTCATCGCCATCGCGGTGGTGACGACGGCGGTCTGGCTGGCGCTGGGGCAGAGCTTTGGCTTCGCCCTCGCCCGGGGGATCTCCGTGCTGGTGATCTCCTGCCCCTGTGCGCTGGGGCTTGCCACGCCGGTGGCCATCATGGTGGGCAGCGGCGTCGGCGCGCGGAACGGGATATTGTTCAAAACCGCCGTGTCGCTGGAGCAGGCGGGCAAGACCACGGTGGCGGTGCTGGACAAGACCGGCACCCTCACCGCCGGGGAGCCGGTGGTCACGGATCTGCTGCCGGCGGCGGTGGATGAGGACGCACTGCTGACGCTGGCCGCGTCGCTGGAGAGCGGCAGCGAGCACCCGCTGTCCCTTGCGGTGCGCCGTGCGGCGGCGGAACGGGGACTGACGGCGCGGGCCGTGGAGCAGATGCAGGCGCTGCCGGGCAGCGGTCTGCGAGCCATTCTGGACGGCAAAGAGTTGCTGGGCGGCAATCTGGCCTTCATCCGCCAACATGCGGCGGTGGACGAGGCGCTAGAGCAGCAGCTCGACCGGCTGTCCGGGCAGGGGAAAACGCCGCTGCTGTTTGCATATGACGGCGCGCTGCTGGGCGCCGTCGCCGTGGCGGATGTGATGAAGCCGGACAGCGCCGGGGCGGTGCGCCAGCTGCAGAACATGGGTCTACGGGTGGTGATGCTGACCGGCGACAATGAAAAAACCGCCCGGGCCATCGGCACGCAGGCGGGTGTGGACGAGGTGGTGGCGGGCGTGCTGCCCGCCGGCAAGGAGTCTGCCGTCCGGCGCCTGCAGGAGCAGGGTCGGGTGATGATGGTGGGCGACGGCATCAGCGACGCGCCGGCGCTGGTGCGGGCGGATCTGGGCGTGGCCATCGGCGCGGGAACGGACGTGGCCATCGACGCGGCGGACGTGGTGCTGATGAAAAGCCGCCTGACGGACGTGGCGGCGGCGATCCGGCTCAGCCGCGCCACGCTGCGCAACATCCACCAGAATCTGTTCTGGGCGTTTTTCTACAACGCCATCGGCATCCCGCTGGCGGCGGGCGTGTTCGTGCCGTTGGGGCTGACGCTCAACCCCATGTTCGGCGCGGCGGCCATGAGCCTGTCCAGCTTCTTTGTGGTCACCAACGCGCTGCGGCTGAACTGGTGCCGCCTGTACGATGAGCGCCGTGACAAAAAGCGGCGCCACGCCCCGCGTGCGCCGACCGGCCGGCGCACACTGACGCTGCACATTGAGGGCATGATGTGCCACCACTGTGAGCTGGCGGTGCAGCAGGCACTGGAGAAAGTGCCGGGCGTGAGCAGCGCTGTGGCCGATCATCAGCAGGGCACGGCGGTGGTCACGCTCACCGGCGATGCAGACGTAGAGGCAATGAAAACCGCTGTGGCGGCGGAGGACTACGCCGTGCTGTCGGTGGAGGAATGAAACAGTAAAAAGTACCGCAGGGCACAGGCTCTGCGGTACTTTTTTGCACTTTATATCACGTAGTCGCCGCCGCTCTCCGCGGTCTGTACCCGCTCCACCACGTCCTGCAGGGTAATGCCGTCCAGATAGCCGGACACCACTTTTTCCAGCCCCTGCCAGACGGGCAGCGTGGCACAGTCGAAGCGGCGGGGACAATCCACGCCGCCCTGCATGCAGGACACCGGCGCCAGCGACCCCTCCGTGGTGCGCAGGATCTCGCCCAGCGTGTACTGCTCCGGCGGCCGGCTGAGCCGGTACCCGCCCTGAAAGCCCCGGGTGGTCTGCAGCAGTCCCGCCCGGTGCAGTACGGGGATGATCTGCTCCAGATATTTTTTGGAGATTTCCTGCCGCTTGGCGATGTCCTTCAGCGCCACGTAACCGCCCTCCTGGTGGATGGCCAGATCCAGCAGCATCCGCAGGGCGTAGCGCCCCCGTGTTGAGATCATCATGTCCTGCTCGCTCCCTTCTCGTTCACGCCTGCCAGCTCCCGCACGACCTCCGCGGCGATCAGCAGCCCTGCCGCCGCCGGCACGAAAACGGTGGAGCCGGGGATGCTCCGGCGCCCCTTGTCGTGGGGGCCCACCGCCTCCGCCGCGCCATGGAGGACGGCGGGCGGCTCGGTGGAATAGACCACCTTCAAATGCTCCACTCCCCGCCGCCGCAGTTCCTTGCGCATGATCCGCGCCAGCGGACACACGCGGGTATCCGCCAGATCCGCCACCCGCAGGGCGGAGGGATCCAGCTTGTTGCCCGTGCCCATGGCACTGATGATGGGCGTGCCCGCTGCCCGGCAGCGCAGCACCAACTCCAGCTTCCCGGTCACGGTGTCGATGGCGTCCACCACGTAGTCGTAGGCGGCAAAGTCGAACTGATCGGCGCTCTCCGGCAGGAAGAACACATCATGGACGCGTATGACGCACTCCGGCGCGATATCGGAAAACCGGGCGGCGGCCGCCCCGGTCTTGCGCTGCCCCAGCGTGGAGTGAAGAGCCAGCACCTGCCGGTTGAGATTGCTGGCGCCGATCCGGTCGTCGTCGATCAGATCCAGCGCGCCCACACCGCTGCGGCACAGCGCCTCCGCTGCCCAGCCGCCAACGCCGCCCAGCCCGAACACGGCCACCCGGCACCGGCCCAGCCGCTCCATCGCCGCCTCGCCCAGCACCAGCGCCGTGCGGGACAATCGCTCGTCCATATCAGCCCGCCTTTCCCTGAATCACTACAGATTTCGTCGGTTTTATGATGCCATTATACCGCCTGCCGCCGCCGCTGGCAAGAGGAAAGTAAAAAAGAAAGGGCGCCCCGCCGGGCGCCCGCTGTGACTGTCAAAAAACGGCTATGCCGATTTTTGACAAAAGGCTTGCAGCCTACTGCGCGCACTCATTGTCCGCCTTTGGCGGACAATTCGCACAGCTTCGCTTCGCTGCGCATAAGTTCGTGTTGCCAAATCAAAGATTTGGACACTCACTTAACTTCGTAGTCTGAGAGGTGTAATTTCTGACGCGCATGTCGTCAGAAATTACGATAAAATATCTTCCGCCGCTGCGGCGGCGGAACAGCTAACGCATAAGTTCGCGTTGCCAAATCACAGATTTGGATGCTTACTTATCTGCGAGGCTTTTTTGACACGCTGAACGGCGCCCGTTGAGATCGCGTATTGTCAGCCGATGCGGCGGCCTGCCACGAAGTCGCGGTAATAGGGGCCGCTGCTCATGTCGGTGATCACCACGCCGCCGTAGTAGCTGGAAGCGTGGATGAAGCTGCCGCCGCCCACGTAGATCCCCACGTGGGTGGTGGGCGGCACGCCGTTGGCGGCGTTGTAGAAGAACACCAGGTCGCCGGGCTGCAGCTGGCTGTAGCTCAGCGCCGTGCCCCGCTTGTACTGGTCGTTGGAGCCGTGCGCCAGCGACACGCCGAAGTGTGCGTAGACGTACATGGTGAAGCCGGAGCAGTCAAAGCCGTAGGGGGAGGCGCCGCCATATACATAGGGCGTGCCCAAAAACGTGCGGGCGTACGTCACGATGTCGCTTGCGGAGTTACCTGCGGGAGGAGGCGCTGCCAGGGTCCCGGCAGCAGGCGCGGGCTCATTGGCCGGCGCTTCGGCCGCAGGCGTTTCGGTTTTCACAGGCAGCGCGGCGCACAGCGCCAGATAGTCGCCGCTGACCCAGCCGCTGCCGCCGTCCGCCTTCACAGCGTACCAGCCGCCCGAAAAGCCCGTGACCTCAACGTACACACCGCGTGACAAGGTAAATACCTTGTCAGCGGAGATGGAGGCGCCGGAGCGCACGTTCAGCCCGTCGGCGTCTACCCAGCCGTAGCTGTGCAGGTCGTCGGCGGAGGTGCGGACGGTCACGTAGTCGGCGGACATATAGCCGCTTTTCCCGTCGTAGCGTACCTGCAGCCACTTGCCGCTGCCGCCGGTCACGGCCACCGCCGTGCCGGAGCTCACCGTGGTCAGCACGCCGTAGCCAGTGCCGGCGCCGCTGCGCAGATTCACGTCCCCGTCGGCGATCCCGACGGCGGTGACGGCGCTGGAGGAGACCGGCAGTGTCACCGTTTGGGCAGGCGGCTCGGCTGCCTGCGGCTGCGCCTGTGCGACTTCCTCCGCGGGCGCTTCTTCGTCCGCCGCTTCGGGAGCGGCGGCCTGATCCGGCACCTCGGCGGCGGAGGGATCCACGTCATCCGCAGGCAGCGGCAGCAGCGCCGGAGCAACGCCGGAGCGCACCGCTTTGACGGAGCTGACGGCAAAAGAGGGCGCAGAAGGCTCGCCGTCGCTGTCGATCACTGTCAGAGAGAGGGCAGCGGCGGCACAAAGCGTCAGAGAAAGCACGAGGATTGTTTTGCCCAGGTGTTTCATGTGATGCTTCCTTTCTTACGTGAAAGGGCGCTTACAGCTTTCCTGCCAGCGCCCGCTCCAGCCAGATGGAGCCCACGTCCATGGCGGCGTAAAGACTGTCCTTTTCAGACTTTTTTACCACCCGGTCCCGGGACTTGAGATCCGGGTCGGTCAGCTGCAGCTGCACGCTGACGCGGGTAGCCACGTCCATGTCCTGCTCCTTCCTGGTGTCCAGGATCTGGAGCATGATGATATACTTGTCCGCCATGCTGCCGTAATAGATCATGTTCTCGATCCGGCGCAGGGGATGATCTTTATACATAAGACCGGCGGCCTTTTTTTCGCTTGCCATGTCAAACGGCTCCTTCCAATCGTTATTTGTAACCAAATTGTAACACATGACGGCCCTTCTGTCAATGGGTATGACGATGCCGGGCGCAGGCAAAAAAGCGGGCCGCAGCATAACTGCGGCCCGCCTGCGGAAAATGCGGTCAGATCTCCAGATAGTGCTTCACCAGCGCCTGCAGCAGCTCGTCCCGGTCGATCTTGCAGATCAGCGTGCGGGCGGAGTTGTGGTTGGTGATGTAGGTGGGGTCCTCGGAGAGGATGTAGCCCACGATCTGATTGATGGGGTTGTAGCCCTTTTCCTTCAGCGCCTCATACACCGTGGTGAGCACGTGATGGATCTGCAGCTCCTTGTCCTCCGCGGCATTGAATTTTCTGGTAAACTCATCCATAAGCGCTCCCACCTTTCATACATTACAGTATACGCCGGATTTTTCACGGTGTAAAGAGAAAAATTGCGTTTTTTACCGCAGCACGGCGCCCAGCTCCCGCTCCAGCGCCTCCAGGATCCGCGCCACGTCGCCGTCCGCCGCCTCGGAGGTGATGGAGCCCTCGTCGCTGCGCAGCGTCAGGCTGAACGCCACCGACGTCTTGCCGGGCAGGATGCCGGGCCCGCGGTAGATGTCGAACAAGACGACGCTCTTGAGCAGCTCTCCGCCGGCGCTGCGGATGCAATCCTCCAGCGCGCCCACGGTCACGTCCTCGGCGCACACCACCGCGATGTCCCGCAGCACGGCGGGGAAGCGGGGCAGCGGCCGGTACTCCGGCTCGGCCCCCCGGGTGGCCAGCAGTGCGGCCAGCTCCAGCTCGGCGCAGTACAGCTCCTGCTCCACGTCGTAGGCGGCGGCCACGTCGGGGTGGATCTGCCCCAGCGTGCCCAGACAGGTTTCGCCCGCGTAGATCACGGCGCAGCGGCCGGGGTGGTAGCTGGGGTTGGCGCGGTCGGTGACGTAGCGCACGTTTTCCGTCCGCAGCTCCCGGAGGATGGCGTCCACCGTCCCCTTGAGGGCGTAGAAATCCATATCCGCGCCGTAGGCGCCCAGCGTCAGCATCTGCCGCTCGTCCGCCAGCTCCTGTCCCGCCGCCTTGTAGTAGGTGCGGCCCAGCTCGTAAAGGCGCACGTCGGCGTTGCGGTAGCTGTCGTTCCGGGCCAGCACCTCCAGCATGGAGGGCAGGGTGGTGGTGCGCATGATGGACGTGCCCTCGCCCAGCGGGTTGAGGATGCGGAAGCTGTCCCGCCGGGGGTCGTCCTTGGGCCAGCGGATCTTGTCATAGCAGGTGGGGGAGATGAAGGAGTAGGTGATGATCTCGTCATACCCGGCGGCGCGGCAAACACTGCCCAGCGTGCGCTGCAGCAGCTGTTCCTCGGAGTAACCGCCCCGGGTGGTCTGCCCCCGCATGAGAGTGGTGGGGATGTTGTTATAGCCGTGGAAACGGGCCACCTCCTCGGCAAGATCCGAGTAGTGAGCCACGTCGCCCCGCCAGGAGGGCACGGTGACTGTCTCGCCCTCCACGGTGAAGTCCAGCTTGCGCAGGATGGACGTCATCTCCTCCGTGGAGATGTCGGTGCCCAGCAGGGCGTTCACCTTGTCGGGGCGCAGAGCCAGCACCGTGGGCTGGGGTACGAAATTCAGCACGTCGATCACGCCGTCCACCACCTCGCCGGCGCCCAGCAGCTCCACCAGCTCGCAGGCGCGGTTCACGGCGGGCAGGGTGTTCATGGG
>JAFTBL010000235.1 GCA_017455225.1 Oscillospiraceae bacterium | reverse complement strand
CATGGCCTACGGAGCGATGAAATACGCCCAGCACGCGGGAATCCGCATCCCGGAGGATCTGTCCATCATCGGCTTCGACGACAGCGCCCTTTCCACCAGCGCGGTGCCGCAGCTGACTACCGTGTCACACCCCAAGGATCACATGGGCAGCGACGCGGCCCGCACGCTGCTGCACTGGATCCACGGCGCCATCACCGGCCCTTCCGACACCATCTACCGGCCGGAGCTGGTCATTCGCCAGTCCGTGCTGGATCTGCACACCAAATAAGCCCCCATTGACGCAAAAAACTGACGGAACCTTCGTTCCGTCAGTTTTTTTGCGCGCACGGCCGGGAGAGCAGTTACCGGGCAATGCGCACGGAGATGGTTTTGGTCAGTTCCCCGTTGGTCACCGTTACCGTGGTGGTCTGGCCGGCGGCGCTGGCCAGCGTGGGCGCGGAGATCAGGCCGAACTCGTCGATGGTGCACACCGAGGGATCCTCCACTGTGAAGGTCAGCGTCGTATCGGCAGCATACAGCGGCAGAACGTAGCCGGTGATCTGGTAGGTCTCCCCCACCGACAGGACGATCTCGTCGCCGTCGGAGAGGTGGGTGCGTCCGTTCTTATCCAGCACCTCCAGCGACTTGGCGCTGTGGTCGGCCGAGGCGGAGAGCATGGCGTACAGGTTGTCCGCGGAGTCCTTGCCGATCACGTTGTAGCCCAGCTGATTGTAGTGGATGTTGTTGCAGCCCATATAGCCCCAGCCCTCGGCAGACCGGTCGGGATAAGACTCGGTACGGCCGATCTCCGTTTTCAGCGTGACGAAGGATACGGCGCCGTTGTCCTCATAGTTCAGGGCAAACTGGGCGGCTCTGGCGGGAACCAGATCCACCAGCTGCTGCTGCTCACGGTTTTCCCGGCTGCTGACGGAGTACATGGCGCGCACCGGCAGGATGTTGATGCGCTCCAGCCCCACGTCCTCCTGGAAGGAGTGGAACATGCTCATGAAATAGTCCGCATACTGCTTGGAGGTCATGAGCTGGCCGGGGGCGGTGACGGGCAGCCAGTCGCCCACGTAGCTGTAATTGGGAATGGCGTTCTTGAACGCCCACGTGAAGGTATCGGAGCTGTACACGTATTCCTGGCAGCTTTCGCCCTGCAGCCAGAAGGCATAGATCCGGTTGAGCTCAAAGTCGGAATCGGAGGCGGTGAACAGATCCTTGTAGTAATTGAAGCGCTCCACCGTGATGGCGTAGCAGTCCAGCCCGAAGAATTTCAGAGAGGGATCCTTGACCCATGTTTCGATGGGGGTGCTGCCGATGGCCGTTTGCAGCATGAAGCTCTTTTCACCGGTCAGCGCGTACCACTCCTTCCCCAGCGCCGGGGAGAAGCCGCTGCGGCCGGCGGACAGATCGTACATGCCGGTGAAGAAGTATTCATCGTAACCGTTGGACACGTCGTCGCACCACACCTGCCCGGCCGGAGGCGCGTCGGACAGCGCCTTCTGGGTGTTGGCATAGGCGTAGTAATCGTTGTACTCCGGCGGCACGTCATGCCAGCCGTAGGCGTTGCTCTGGCCGATGATGAGGAACATATTCAGCGGCGCGCGGATCACCTTGTCCACCACCAGCTCCTCCACCGCGTTGCCGCCGGCATAGGCGGTAACGGTCACCGGGCTGTCGGACACCTGCCGGGCGTTGAGAACGCCGGCGTCGGACACGGACACCACCGAAGGATCGGAGCTTTCAAACCGGAAGCTCTCGCCCGCGGCCAGCGTGTAGCCGGGGGTATAGGCGTAATTGTCGGCATACTGGAGCTGGAAGCCCTGCGAATCGTCCTTCACGAATTTCACCGTGTATTCGCTGCGGCCGTTCTCCACCGTGACCACAGCCTTGGCAAGACCCTCGGTCTCCCCGTCGGCGATGGTGGCCTGATAGAGCGTTACCTCCGCGCCCTCCTCCCCGGAGGCAGCGATGTGGGGCACCCGGGGGCGGCCGGCAGGGATCGACACCGTATACTCCGTGGTCTCCGGATCAAAGGCGACGGTATAGCCGCCGTCCACCGTCAGCGACGACAGCTTGGGGCTGGCCTGCGGCTCTTCCGGCTGGGTCTGCCCGTCATCCGGCGCGGTCTGCCCGTCGTCCGGCGTCTGCTGGCCGCTGTCGCCGCAGCCGCCCAGCAGACCCAGCATGATGGCGCCCATCAGCATAAGGCACAACAGCTTTTTCATCTTCATCGTTTTTTCCTCCTTTATGATCCGCCGTTATTCGCCGGCGTCATAGGTGATCTGCTCCTCCGTGGTGCTGATGCGAACCCAGTCGACGCTGCCCCAGTAATCCACGTTCACCTCGGTGGTATAGCTGCCGAACAGGTTGGTGAATTCCGCCGTCCAGCCCGCCGGCACCTCCACGGTGCCCACCGGGATGGTATTGTTGAGATACAGCATGGCGCGCTTGGCCGAGGCCACGTAGGACAGCTTCCACGTGTTCATGCCCTTGGTGTTGTAGCCGGCGTAGGCCCCGTAGGGGATCATCAGCGCCGTGCCGTCGGAGCCCACCAGACGCAGCGGGTTCTCCACCTCGAAGGGCACGGAATAGGCGATGTACATGAAGTTCGTCCAGTTGCCCGCCGTGCCGAACAGAGCGGAGTTGGTCTCCACCACGCCGCGCCACTCGATGGTCCAGTCGCTGTCGGTGCCGAGGCGCACCGGATGCTCCATCTTGAAGTTGGTCAGGCTGTTGGTGGAGGTATAAATGCCGTTCTCGATGGTATAGGCCGCGTTGCCGCCGGTCTTTTCCGACACGGTCAGATTGTTTTTGCCGTTCTTCTCGGTCAGATCGCCCTTGTCGAAGTTCCACTCGTAGGTGATCTCGTTGACCGTCCGGCTGCCCACCTTCACCGTGACCGTCTTTTCAAGGCCGGCCGCCGGGCAGCGGTAGGTGACGGTGGTCTCCTTCCCCGCCGCGTCCGCCGCCGGGGTGATGAGGCCGAAGCGATCCACGGTGCAGACGCTCTCGTCCGCCGACTCATAGGTCACCAGCGGCGTGTCGGTATAGGTGGGCAATACCATGGCGGCGGTCTGATAGCTCTCGCCGGCGATCACCCGGATCTCGCCGCCGTCCTCCGCGCGGTCACGCCCGTTGGAGAGGATGACCTCCAGCTCCTGCGCGGCGCGGCTGCTTCGGCCGTAGAAGGTGAGATAGGTGTTGTTGGCGGCGTCCACGCCGTTGGCGTTGTGGCCGGTCTGATTATAGTGGAGGTTGCCGCTGCCCATCATCCCCCAGCCGCGATCCGTCATATCCTCCCAGGAAACGGTGCGGGCGATGTCGCAGATGCGTGAGACGATGGAGATCTCGGTGCCGTTGGAATTGTGCAGCGCGTACTGCGCCGCCCGGGCAGGCACCAGATCGGTGTAAAGCTGGAGCTGCAGGCTCTCGGACGAGCAGACCTCCGTCACAGCGCGCACCAGCAAAATGCCCATGAACTGGCAGCCGAAATCCTCTTTGAAATACGCCATGTTCTTCATGAACGCGTCATAGTATCGCTGGGTGTCCATGAAATTGTTCAGGGAGCCGAAGTCCCAGTCGCCCACGCCGGGACCCAGCTTGTTGGGGTTGAAGCTGCTGGCCATGCCCGTTTCACCCTGCAGCCAGTAGGCGTGCACCCGGTTGAGCTCATAGCCGGAGCCGGGCGCCCCGATCTCCTCCAGACAGTGCTGATAGGCGTTATAGGTGGTCTCGTAGAAGTTGGAGGCGGGGTTGCCGTAGGTATAGCGGGTGCCGTTCTCCGGCTTCATCCACGCCTCGATAGGCGCGCCGCCCACCGCCGTCTGCAGCATCAGAGTCTTCTCGCCGGTGAGATCGTACCACGTTTTCCCCAGCGCGGGAGAAAAGCCCTTTCTGCCCACGGACAGATCGTACATATCCCCAAGGATCACGCCGGTGTTGGACACGTCGGTGCACAGCACCGTGCCGGGATCGGGGCAAAGCGTCAGCTTCAGCTGATCCCGGGTGAACTCCTCCTCGCTGACGCCGGCGGGGATGTCATAGGTGCCGTAGGCGTTGCTCTGGCCGGTGATCAAGAAGATGTTCAGCGGCGCAGGCACCACCTTGTCCACTGTCAAAGAGGCAAGCTGCGCACCGTCAGCGCCGTAGGCCGTGACCGTCACCGGTTCCTCGCTCAGGGAAACGGCATGGAGCCGCCCGTTCTCCGAGACCGTGACGGCGGATGCGGAGGATTCATACCGGGACGCGCCCTCCGCCGAAAAATCGTAATAATCGTCGTACTGCAGGTGGAAGCCCTGCGCCGGATCCCGGACGAAGGAAACGGTATACGTTGCCGTGCCGCCGTCCGCGCCGGTCAGATCCACATAGGCCGCGCCCTCCTCGGCGCCGGGCGCCAGCACGGCCTGCGTGACCGTTACCGTGACGCCCTCCGCCGCCGCGGCGGCACTGTGGGGGATGCGGGGCCGGCCCGCCGGGATGCGGAGCTCATAGTCGTGCTCCGCCGGGCGGAACTCCAGCTCATAGCCGCCGTCCACCGTCAGCGCCGTCAGCTCCGGCGCCTTGGCGTGCGCCGCAGGATCGTTTTCACCCTGCGGCGACTCATCGCCGGGACGGTCGCCGCAGCCTGTCAACAGCAGGGAAAGGCCCAGGGCACAGGCAAGAAGCCCTGCCGCTATCCGTTTCGATCGCTTCATCATCGCCATCCTCCTCGCTCAATGCGCCGCTTTTTTCTTCTTCACCGTCAGCACGATCACCGCCGCCGCTGCCAGCAGCGCCACAGCTCCGCCGACGGCGATCCACAGGCCCGGGCCGGGGCCGGCAGGCGCTTCCTGCGCTCCGCCGATGATCTGCGTAAAGTCCGCTTCGTTATAGTATGCGGTAAAGCTCTCGCCGTCGTGTTCAAACTCGCCCAGATCCATGACGATGGCCGAGGCGTTGGCGTCGCCGCCGGCGTTGATGATGCGCACGCCGGAAAGGTCGGGCGTGCCCGTCACCTTGAAAAGGATGCTGTAGGGCACCTTGCGGAAGGCAGACGCGCTGCCCGCCACCAGCTTGCCCGCCACCGTGCCGCCGTTGATGAGCACGGACACGCTGCCGCAGATGGCGCCGTCGTTGGCGGCGCCGCCGCCGAAGATGCCGGAATAGACCCGAGCGCTGCCGCCGATGGTCATTTGGGCGCCGCCCACCTGATAGGCAGAGCAGGAGCCGCCCACCACCGTGCTCCACGTGCCGCCCAGTACCGTAAGATCCGAGTCGGCGATGATGCTCAGGTTATAGCTGCCGCCGTACAGACGGGGATAGTAGCGGCTGTTCTGTTCTCCGTCCAGCGGCTGACCCGCCTGAGAGAGCGACACGCTCACCGTGTCGTTGATCACCGTTTTGTGCCCCATGCACGCCACGTAGGCGTAGATGGACGATTCAGACAGGGTCGGCAGCATGGAATAGTTATAGTCCAGCCGCACGTCCAGATCCGTCCATTCACTGCCGATGTTCAGCTCCAGCTCCACCGCCTGATCGCGGGAACGCTGCAGGATCAGCTCGGCGCCGCTTTGCCGGTAGTCGACGCCGCCGTAATTGGCGGTGAGAGTGACCGTTTCCTCCGAGGAGAGCACCGGCGCCGTGAAGGGGGAAAGGATGTTGGAATAGCGGGACAGGCCGCGGCCGGACAGCAGCGTCACGTCGCCGCAGAGCACCACCGTGCCGCCGGTGTGAGCCAGCATCTCCAGCGCGCGGCTGAAGGCGCTGTCACGATACGACATCTGGGCGCCGGAGCCGTAAAAGCTCCCGTTGCCCAGCGGCGCCTCCGGCGAGGCGCCGTTGCCGGTGCCGTCGTCGCTGATATACACCACGGGCGCGCCGGAGGGCGGAGCGTAGTGGATATCAGCGTCCGCCACCGTCTGCTGGCCAAGGCCGGTCTTGGCAACGAGGGTGAAGTGATAGTCCCCCTCCGCCAGCTCCAGCAGCTGACGGCTGTAATCCAGCTCCGCCAGCTCCGCCCGGAGGGAGTTGGGATAGGATACGCCCCGGGCCGTCACGTTGCCCTGACCGTCCGTCAATGTGGCGGTGAGCGTAAAGACGTTGTAGTTGGACAGCACGCGGCCGCTCATCAGGTCGTGAAATCCCACCGGGCCGGACACGTTGACGTTCTCCGCCTCGAAGGTGGGGGCGGCAAAGCTCTCCTGCCGGAAGCTCTCCAGCGTCTGGGGGATGAAGCCGATGTCATAGAGCGATTTGAAGGTATAGCTCTGATCGTTCCAGCTGGATTTGAACTCCCCCTTGTCGTGCACGGTGGAATTGAGCTCCAGCACCGGCACGATGCACTGTTCGGGCATATAGCCGCCCTGCTTGTCCTGCACCACGGTGGGCTTCCCGGTGACCAGCATGATATGCTCGCCGCCGTCGGCATACATGACGAACAGACTGTCGCCCGCGTCCAGCAATGCGTAGCAATCGTACATCTTCTGCTCGCCGTTGGGCTGCAGGACGCTGTTGCGGGTGGAATTGGAGGTGGTAAAGCCGCTGTCGTCATAGTCGCCCAAGGGGATCAGACCGCAGGCGCGGCTGTCCGCGCCGGGGTGGAAGCTGAACTCCTCCATCTCCTTGCCGCACAGCGCGCCCGCCCACGCCCAGGCGATACGCACCTGCCCGCCGCAGTCGCTGCCGGGCATCTCGTTCCACGTGACGGGCCCCACGTAGGTGCCGGTCTCGTCCAGCTGGGCGAGGAATTCATCCAGATTGGCGTTGGCGGAAACGCGGTCGGAGGTATAGGGCAGGCCGTGATAAACCGTTCCGGCCTTATACCGCAGGGAGGTCGACCAGTAGACGGCGTGGGAAAAGTCCACGTCCTCCACGCAATGCCACTCCACCGCGGCCAGCTCCTGCGCGTGCTGCACCACCGCCTGACGCAGCTCCTGCGCCGAACGGGGCGCCTGCAGCTCCGTCGGCTCCGCGTCGGCCTGCGGCGCCCAAACGAACAGCGCCAGCAATGCCGCCAGCAATGCGCACCATAGTTTTCGCTTCATCGTCATTTCCCCCTGTTTCTCACGCTTGCGGCGCATCCAGCGTCTTGCGGTAGGCGCGGTTGTTCTCCACGTTGTCCGGGATGGACGCAATATAATCATAGACCTCCTGCGGGATGGCCGGGTCGCCCCGGGAATAGCTGGGCAGCAGCTGATCTCCGGCAACGCGGGGATCGGTGCAGCGGGTGTCGTGCCGGTATTTGTCCCGCACCGCCGGATCGCGCAGATCCGGGATGTCCTGCGGCGCGCCGCCCTGCAGCGCGCTGAAGTAGCCGAACAGACCCGGCAGGAACATATCCACCGCCTCGTACACGTCCACCGTGTCGGCGTTGCGGTTGCCGCGGAGCTTCTGCACCATATGGTACATGATATAGTAATCCGAACTGCCGTGGCCGAAGCCCTCCGCCGCGGCGCTGATGCCGTCGGTGGGCGAGGACTGCCCGGGGCACCACCAGTTGTCGCCCTCGGAGCCGTCGCAGTTGGTATAAAGCGTGGTCACATAGCCTTGACCTGCGTCCTCTCTGGCGCTTTCCATGCGGCCCTTGGAGCCGTAAACGGAGAACCAGATGGAGCTTCTGGAGGGGCCGACGCCGTGGAGGCTTTTCACCATGGCGCCGTTTTCCAGCGTGATCATCTCCACCGCAAAGGGGCCGGCCTTGGCGCCCATGCGGTACATCCTGTCGTTGAACGGGGCCTCAAACCCCGACACCCGCACCGGGCGCAGCCCCGTGATATGGAGCAGCGGCCCCACGGAGTGGGTGCAATAGTAGAAGGCGCTCATGGTGTTGCGCCAATGGCGGGGGTCTCCCCCGGTGAGCCGGTGCCATTCCGGCTCGCAGTTGTGCATATACTCGCCCTCGCCGTACTCGAACTTGCCCAGCGCGCCGGCCTCATAGTACCACTTGATCTTGCGTGGCGCGGGCATATAGCAGTAGTTTTCCGCGTAGGCGTAGATCCGGCCGGTGCGCTCCACCGTTTCGATCAGCTCCACCGCCTCCTGCAGCGTCTGGGCGGGCAGCACCTCGCTCAAAACGTGCTTGCCCGCCTCCATGCACCGGATGGCGTAGGGTGCGTGCTCGTTGGCGTAGTTGGCCAGCACCACGCAGTCCATGTCGTGGGCAAGGAAGGCGTCGAAATCCTCATAAAAGGTGATGTCGCCGCTGCCGTACAGATCTCTGGCCTCCTGCAGCCGGGCGGCGGATTTGTCGCACACCGCCACCAGCACGGCGTTGCCCGCCTTGGCGCAGTAGTCCATCATGCACTTGCCGCGGCCGGCGCCCAGCACGCCGAAGCGCACCACGGGTGCCTTGCTCTTGCGGAAGATCGTTTGATACGGGGTGCCGTCGTCATAGAGCATCAGCGCACTGTCCACGCCCAACTCCTCCAGCACCTGCTCCCAGCGATCCTGCATGCCGATGTCGTATTCCACCGGCAGAAAGCCCTCGTTCAGATAGCTGCGGATGGCCGAACGGCGCCACTCGTCGGTGGTCAGCTCCACGATGGCGGGCGAAAGGGTCGCCAGATGCTGCAGCGCGACGCGGACCAGCACCTTGCAAAGTCCCTTGCCCCGGTGAGCGGTACGCAGGCCCAACATGTGCATGAAGCCCACGCCTTTTTCGTCCACATAGGCGGTAACGGTGCCAACGTGCTCCCCGCCCCAATCCAGAAAGAACACGTCCTCCTGCGGGCGGATGCCCTTGACACCGTCGATGGTACGCAGATATTCCTCCTCGCCCGCCTCGTCGGCGATCAGGCCGTCCCGGCAGCAATCGCACCAGCCGGCGCGATCCCGCTCATCCCGGTACAGCGACAGCGTATAGCCCGCCGGCAGGCTATATTCCGCCGCCGGCAACGCCGCGTCCCGGTACATCTTCAGCTGCTCCATGCTCTCCTCCGTTTGCGCTCGTCCGTGCCGTTGGGATGGGTCCCCTCCCCGCCGGCGGCGGGGAGGGGACGGTCAGTTTGTCTTACGCGCTGTATACTTTCTTCTTCCGGCCGATCACCAGCACGGCCGCCATCGCCGCCGCGGCGAATAGCGCCAGCAGCGCGAACAGCGCCGGCTCCGTTTCGTCGCCCGTGTCGGGATTGTCGACGAGGCCCTCATAGGTGATCACACTGTAGGCGTAGGTGGTGTCGCTGGCGCGGTAGTCCAAAAAGACCTCCACCGCCCAATCCTCGGTCTTGAACACCTCGTAGTTGGGATGCTGCCTGCCGATGTAGTCGGAATAGGCGCCGCCGCTTTCGCTGATGCGGAACAGCTGCTCGAAGTTGATCTCGCCAGCGTCGCCCACGGCGGTGAGGATGTCGCTCCAGATGATGCCGCCCTGACTGGTGGTGACCGGCATATCACGGTAGCTGTCCGTCACGTCCGCGCCATTGCGCTGCCACTTGTAGTAGGGGCGGCCGCGCCAGTCCGTGCCCGTTTTCACCAGCGTCAGGCCGATGCCGGGGTCGTTGGCCTTCAGCGTAGCCAGATTATAGGTGGGCATGGCCTTGAGGGTGTTCAGCGCGATCTGCGCCGCCTGCTCACGGGTCAGGGTCATATAGCAGCCGTAGTGCCACGGCTTGAGGCCCTTTTCCAGATGGTTGTAGGCTGTGAACAGCGCGTCGTTGTTGTAGTTCCAGCCGATGGTCACCAGCGCCTTGCCGGTGAACTCAAAGCCGGTGATCTCCTCATTGGGGTCGAAGCCGGGCGCCCACGCGTTCACAAAGCCGGGGCCGTCATACAGCGCCTGCAGAACGCGGTTGGCCTCCGCGCCGGTGATGGGCTGCTTCCAGTCCTTGTTGTCGCCGTCCATCCAGCCCAGCGCGCTCATCAGTTCCACCGCCTCGGGATAGTAGGTGTCGGGCTTCTCCTCGCCGGGAAGCACCTCGTCGCTCTTATAGGCGATGATGCTGAATTCATAGCCGTTGTGGGGCGTGCTGTAGTCGAAATAGACGTCCAGGATCCACTCCTTGTCCTTGAAGGGCGTGGTGTCGTCAGAATGGCGCTTGGGCACGAAGTCCGTGAACGCGCCGCCCTCCTCCGACCAGCGGAACTGGGCGGGAGCGATGCCGTCGTCGGTGATATAGTGCACCGCGTTGAGGATGGTGTTCCACGGGCAGCCGCCCCGCACCCGGGCCACCGGCGTGTCGGCAAAGCTGTCGGTCAGATCCGCACCGTTTTGCTGCCACTTGTAGGAGGGCCGGTGATCGGCGTCCTCACCGGTCTTGACCAGCGTGAGGTTGATGCCGGGATCCTGATGCTTGTAGGTCTCGATGTTGTAGGTGGGGGTGGTCTTCAGCGCGTTCAGGAACATCTGCATGCCCTGATCCCGATTCAGCGGCTTGGTGGGGTCGTAATCCTCGCCCAGTCCCTTTTCCAGATTGTGGTACGCGCCGAAAAGCGGGTCGTTGCCGTAGTTCCAGCCGATGGTGACCAGTGCCTTGCTGATGAACTGCTCGCCGGTGACCGTGGCGCCGTCGGCAAACCCGGGCGCCCACGCGTCCACAAAGCCGGGGCCGTCATACAGCGTCTGCAGAAGCTGATTGGCCTCCGCGCCGGTGAGGGGCGTGTTCCAGATGTCGTTGCCGCCGTCCAGACCCAGCGCCTTGCTCAGCGCCACCGCCTCTTTGTAATTCGTCTTCCCCGACAGCTTGGCCGGGAGCTCCTCGGTCTTGGTATGGGAGGAATCGTTCTCACAGACGTAGCTCACGTGCCCGCCCTTGGTGTCGGTGGCGTCCACGCGCTCCATTTCCTTCCACGCGTGGCCCTTTGCGGGCACCACCACGTGCTCCGAGGTGAGCTTGATGCTGCAGTTTTTGCAGTACGTCACCGCGTCGTAGCTGCCGGGGTCGTCGCAGGTGGCGGATATCTCATTCTCCCGCACCGGCTCGCCCGCCTCATGCTCGCAGTCGGACACGGGGATCGGGGAGCCGGAGGCCACCAGACCGCCGCAGACCGTGCAGTACGTGTCGCCGGTATAGCCGGGCTCGGAAACCGTCGGAGCCTTGTAATCGCGCAGCTCCGTGCTGTGAGCCTCCGTTTCCTCAAAGCCGCAGTCAGAGCAGGTGCGGGCGTGGACGGACGCGTCCTTCAGCGCCCACGCGGACATGGTATGCTGGCACAGCTCGGCGCCCAGAATGTTGCCGAAGGAGTCCAGATAGAACACGAAATACTTGTTGAGATTATCGTCCGTCATCAGCGCGCGGCCGTAGTTGAACCGGTCGCTCAGCGCCTTGGACGCGCCGTCCACCGCGGCGGTGCCGCCGTTGATATCGAACGCCGTCAGCTTGCCGCCCAGCGTATCGGCGGCCGTCAGATCGTTGACACGGGAATACACGCTGCTCCAGTGCATGACGTAGATGCCGTCGGCGGTGCTGCTGATGGCGGGCAGGTAGTCGCTCACGTCCCACCAGCCGTAGGGCTCGCCGTGGCGCTCGCCGTACATGCCCAGGCGCTTGGCGCCGCCCTCGGTCTTGACCTGCGCGATCAGATCGCTGAACACGATCACGTCATAGGCGCGGGAGGTGAAGGTATTGCCGTCCAGCAGAGCGCCCACCGGCTTATACGCGTCGTAGATCGCCAGCGTCCAGCCCTTGGCCAGATAGGCGGTGCCGTAGCCGGGGTTGTTCACCGGATCCGTCCAGAAGCAGGTGTAGCCGTCGGGGGCCGCGCCCTCCATGTATACGGCGTTGTTGAACATGCGCTCCGACCAGCGGCCGGAATTGAGCAGCGTGCTCACCACCTCCTGGGTCAGACCGACGGCTTCCGCCATCTGCCCCCAGGTGGAGCCGCCCTCCAGCACCGCAATGGGCGTATCCTGATACGACGCCGTCAGCGCGCTGCCGTCGGACGTCTTCACCCACTGATAGGACGGCCGCCCCATCTCGTCGGTGCCGGTCTTGACGTAGTTGACGCCCATCATGACGCCGCGGATCTCCGTGCTGTTGTATCCGGCGGTGGACTTCATGCAGTTCACCAGCAGCTGGGCAGCCTGCTCGCGAGTCAGGGCGGCAGACGCGTCATAGCCCTCGATGCCGCGGGTCAGACGGGAATAAGCGATCATCACGCTGTCCGCCAGTCCCCAGCCCAGACCGGAATTGGCGCTGTGCAGGAACTGCCCGCCCGTGACCGTGGCGCCGGCGGGGATCGTTTCCGTATACCCCCAGTTGTAGGGATTGAGCGGCGCGTCGAAAAAGGCCGTCTTGATGATGCTGTTGGCCTCCTCCGGCGTAATAGCGTCCGTCCACGCCTTGGCGCTGTTGTCCATCACGCCAAGAGCCGTCAAAAGCTCCGTGGCTTCCGGATACGTTTCGCTGACGCCGGTGCCGGGCGCGGCCTCCGCTCTTGTCACGGCAAGGCCTCCGCCCAGCAGCGACACAAGCATGATCGCTGCCAGCGCAAGGGCCCATAGCCTGTTGATCGTCTTCATGTCGGTCCCCTTTCTGTTTTTCGTAGGATAGCGATGCACCGGCGATCAGATCACCGGAGACTCATCGTCTGCCAGCACCGGGTCTTCGGAAGCACAGATCACGTTCCAAGACCGAAGAGAATGTACGTTTAGATCCGGGGTCTCGTAGATCAGTTTCATGGCTGCTCCCTCCTTTTACTTTGCGGCCTCACCGTAGGCGTACAGTGCCTTGCACAGATCGACCAGCGCCGTCTTCTCCGACTGCTCGCTCAGAGCCTGCTTGACGTAATCGTAAACGCCCATGTCGAACTCCATCGCACCGGCGACGGCAATGTGGAAGAACTTGCTCAGGTTGCCGGGCGCCACGGGGATATCGATGCAGTAGTAGCCTGCATTCAGGGCATTGGCGGCGACCTTGACGCCATTCACCGGCTGACCGTCCAGCGTGACGGTGACCTCAGGCGCGGCCGCAGTGCGCAGCCAGATGCGCAGGATGGTCACGTCCTTGGCCAAAAAGCTCTTGCCGTAATAGGTAACGTTGGGGTCGCTGCTGTCCACGAATCTGAAGTAGGTGTCCTGATCCGCCACGGAAACACCGCTCAGATCCAGCGATACGGATTCGTAGGAGCCGTACTGGAAATAGATCTGCGCCGCCTTGCTGTAATTCAGAGCGGCAGCGGCAATGCGCCCGTAGGTGCTGTCGGCGCCGTAGGTCGCCTCCACGGCAGTGAGATAGGCGCTGCCGGAGGTCTGGGCGGAGGTCAGCACGTCGCCGCCGTAGTAGAGCGTGGCGGTGATGGCGTCGTCGGCCTCCTTGGCCGTCATGGTATAGGTGAACTGATACTTGCCGTCGGCCAGACGCTCGCCGGACACCGGCCCGGAGGTCACGCCGTTCTTTTCAAACACCATCGTGGCCGAAGCATACGCCTCGTCCAGATCGAGGATGAAGTGGTAGCCGATCATCTGGCTCAGCGTCATGCTGACCTCGATGGAGGGGCTTTCCAGCTTGGCGCCCAGAATGTTGCCGAAGGAATCCAGATAGAACACGAAGTGCTTGTTCAGGTTCGCCTCCGTCATCAGCGAGCGGCCGTAGTTGAACCGGTCGCTCAGCGCCTTGGACGCGCCGTCCACCGCGGCGGTGCCGGCGGTCAGGTCAAACGCCGTCAGCTTGCCGGCCAGCGTGGCGGCACTCGTGAGATCCTTGACCTGGCTGGTGCGTCCGCTCCAATGCATGACGTAGACGCCGTCAGCCGTCGCGTCCAGGGGGAGATAGCTGCTCACGTCCCACCAGCCGTAGGGCTCGCCGTTACGCTCGCCGTACATGCCCAGACGCTTGGCACCGTCGATGGTCTTGACCTCGGCGACCAGATCGCTGTAAACGATCATGTCATAGGCGCGGGACTCGTAGGTATTGCCGTCAAACTGAGCGCCCACGATGGAATAGATATCGTAGATCTCCATCGTCCAGCCCTTGGTGAGGTAGGTGCCCGCATTGTGGGCAGGCCAGTTGCAGCCGTAGCCGTCGGGGACTGCGCCCTCCATCCAGATGCCGTAGTTGAACATACGGCGGGTCCAGTGGCCCATGTTCAGCAGCGTGGACTCCATCTCGGAGGTAAGACCGACGGACGCGGAGATCTCGTCCCACGTGGCGCCGCCCTCTACCACGGCCACCGGCGTGTCGGCGTACACCGAGGTCAAGGCGCTGCTGTCAGACGTCTTCACCCACTGATAGGAGGGGCGGCCCAGCTCGTCCACGCTCACCTTGTTGTAGACAGCGCCCATCATGGCGCCGCGGATCTCCGT
>JAFTBL010000234.1 GCA_017455225.1 Oscillospiraceae bacterium | reverse complement strand
GATGCTGTTTTCCTTGGGGGAGGCGGCGGTAAAGGCCGTGTCGCCCACGGTGGCGGTGGGTCTGTCGGGCCGATTGTCGTCCATGGTGATGCGCAGGTCCACCGTCCGGGTCAGCGTTGTGCCCTCCACGGTGAAGGTCATCTCCGTCAGGCCCGGCAGCAGAGCGGAGGCATCCAGTACCGCTTTCCCCTCCTCGTCGGTGACGGCGCTTGCCCCCACCACAGCAAGCAGGGGGTTGGCCACCTCCGCCGACACGGTGACGCCGCTCAGATACTGCCCCTCGCTGTCCTTCACCCGCACGGTCACATGGGGGGTGCTCCCCGCCTTCATGGCGAAGACAGTCTCATAGTTCAGCACGATCTCCGCCGGGCGGGCGGTCACCGTCAGGTCATTTTGATAGTCGGCAAGGGCCGTCCCGGCATAGTTCTGCGCCCCGGACAGGGTGAAGTTCACGGCGTCACCCTTGGTAAAGCCGCCCTCTTTCGTCACACGCAGGGCCTTGCTGTATGCCTCGTCTCCCTGCCATGTGCCGCTCATGCCCTCCGGCAGCGTCAGCGGCGCGGCAGTATCCATATACTGGGTGAACAGCACTTCAATGTAGTCCGGGTACGCCACCGCCGAGGCCACCGCAGGCGCTGCGGTGGAGACCATAGGCGTTTTCAGATTCATTCTGGGGGGCGGCACCTCCATCCAGTCGGTGGCGGCATCTTCATAGCCCTCTTTCGTGAATCGCACCTGCCAGTAGCCCTGGGGCACGTCCCAGGCATAGGCGCCGTCGTCAAGCGTCGTCTGCGGGTTGTTCTGGTCATAGTCCTCCGCCCCCCACGGCTTCATGCCGGAGGTAAGATCCCCGTCCTCATCATACCAGATTTCGGCGGTCACGCCGGGCAGGGGGTTGCTTTCCATCGCCTCGTACACGAAGCCGGAGGGATCCAAAATCGCCGTGGCCTTTACCGTGTTGCCCTCCCAGTATCGCCGGGCGATCTCCTCGCCTTCTTCGCAGCTTCTGATGGTCTCCATCCGAGCCAGATCCCACGCCACGATCAGCGCCTCGATCTGGGCGGCTTTCGTCATTGCCAAACTGTTGCTGGCGTAATCATAAATCAGGCTGGACGCGCCAAGGTCGATCACGCCGATGCCGTTGAGTACCACACCGGCAAGCACATTGAAGTGGCTGTCATCGGCATAGGCCTGCAGCGCATCCTCCAGATTCTGTACAGCAACATACTCTTTGCTCAGCGCCAAAAGGCAGCTGTCGGTGCCGTGGAGGTTTCTGTATCGCTCCATCCAGATGGACAGATTTTTCCGGTAGCCCTTAAGCGCGGCGATGTCCCCCCAGATGTTGCCCAGATCGGTAACATTATTCCATGCGTCTATCTCACCCAGGACGATGCCGCCCAGTGCCGCTGCCTTGCCGCAGCCCTTCAGCCACTTGGCGCTGGTGGCAGACTTGCCGCTCTTGGCCAACGCATCCCCCGCCAGTTCAGAGGCGGTGCCCGCCTTATCCAGTGCCTGCAGCTTTGCGGCGGTGATGGCGTTGCTCCGGGCATGATCCGTATAGTCCACGGTCATCTTCTGTCCGCTCTGTTCGCTGACCGTGCTGAAGCCATTTCCGTTGTCCTTCACAGCTACGCCGTTTCCGACGCTTTTCCGTGTGGTGGGCGGATCATAGACGGTGTAGCCGTCAGCGGCAAGGGCATCTGCGTCAAATTCGGAGGCCGAAAAGGTAATGCCGTTCTTGGCCAGCACTTTTTCCCCGTCCAGAATGGGGGGCGCATCCGGGTCTTCCGTGTCCGGATTGGGAATCAGATAGTCGTCCACCTCACTCATCGAGATGCCGTAAAGGTCACACAGTACCTCCGCCGCATCGGCAAGGGCCTCCTCGGCGGCAAGCACATCCGCCTGCACGTCTGCGCTCAGCTGGTCAAACCACGCCTCCTCCGACACCTTGTAGGCACCGCTGAGCAATGCGCCCGCGATCTCCGGGTCAAGCTGATTTTCCATCAGCTCTGCGTTGTCCAG
>JAFTBL010000233.1 GCA_017455225.1 Oscillospiraceae bacterium | reverse complement strand
GGGGGGCGCCACAAAACATAATGTTAATTCTACCGCTTTTCGCGATTTTGCTACAGCCTCTTTGTGCGTTACATAATTTTCAAATGCCGGAGCAGCACGCCGGCGATGTCCTTGCAGGGGGCCTGGGTCATGACCGCGCCGATATCGTGGGCCACGCCGGGCATACCGTATACCACGCTGGTTTCCTTGTCCTGCCCGATGGTATAGGCGCCTTTTTTGCGCATTTCCAGCAGGCCCTTGGCGCCGTCCGCACCCATGCCGGTCATGATGATGCCCACCATTTTGCACTGGACGTTCTGAGCCATGGACAGAAACAGGGCGTCCACACTGGGCCGGTGGCCGCTGATCTTCTCGCCGTGGGTACAGGTGACCCGGTAGCCGCCCAGGGGCGAGCGCACCACCCGCATCTGCAGATCCGCCGGTGCGATCAGGGCAAGGCCGCGCTTGATATCGTCCCCGTCCCTGGCCTCCCGCACCTCCATGGCGCACAGCTTGTTCAGGCGCTCGGCATACATCTTCGTGAAGCCCGTGGGCATGTGCTGGGTGATGACCATGCCGGGAATATCCGCCGGCAGGCGCTTCATTACCTCCAGCGTGGCCTCCGTGCCGCCGGTGGAGGCGCCGAGCCCGATGATGATGCGCCCGGCGATGGTGCCGCCCAGCATCTTCGCCGCGCCCGGCGCGGCGGCGGCGGCGCCGTAGCTCTGTACCCGCGCTTTGGAGGCGATCTTGACCTTCTGGGCCAGCGCATGGATAAACGCCTCGTTGCTCTGGGTGGCGTCCGGCTTGCGCACGAAATCCACCGCGCCGGCGTGCATGGCGTCAAATACGCCGAGGTTCAGGGAGGACACCAGCACCACCGGCAGCGGATGCTCCGGCAACAGCTGCTTGAGGAAGTCCATGCCCGACATACCCGGCATATTTACGTCCAGCGTCATCACATCGGGATTCAGTTGCTTGATCTTGTTTTTCGCGTCCACCGCGTTGATTGCATACCCGGCGACCTCGATGGCCGGATCGCGGCTCAGGCCTTCGATGATGAGCTTGCGGGCGAGGATGGAATCATCCACCACCATTACGCGGATCTTTCCTGCCATAGACAAACTCCTTTACAAACGGATGCAAACGGGAAAACGAGGGCTAAAACACCGGGATAAGTGCTCCATGGGGGTTCATTTCTGGAAAATGGCGCTGTTGATTCGCTTCCACTTGGTATCGGGCGGGAGGTTCTCGCTCAGGCTGATGATGAGATAACCTCCCGGCACCGTCGCATCGTACATGCGGTTGATGAGCGCCGTCTTTGTGGGAACGTCAAAATAGATCATGACATTGCGGCAGAAGATCACGTCGAACTTGCGCTTGAACTTGATGGGGTCCATCAGGTTGAACTGCCGGAAAATCACGTTGTTTTTCACCTTGGGCGCGATCTGAAAGCGGTTGCCGCTGGCGGGGGTAAAATACTGGCGCTTCCAGTTGGCGGGCATGTTTTCGGGAAGCTGATACACGCCCCGCTGGGCCTTGCCCAGCACCTCCACGCTCAGATCCGTGGCCAGCATACGGGCGTCCCACGCGCCCCACTGGGAGCCGAAATAGTCCATCATGTACATGGTCACGTTGTAGGGTTCCTCCCCGGAGGAGCAGGCGGCGGACCAGATGGAGAGGATCTTGTCCTTCTTGTGCCGCTGGGTGACCTCCGGCAAAATCCGCTTTACAAAATAGTCGAAGGACTCGGTCTCCCGCTGGAAATATGTATAGTTGGTGGTCAGCTTGCTTAAAAGCTCGTTGATATCGTCGCCGTTGCCCTTGGTAAGCAGGTAGTCCACATATTCTTTGAAATCGTGAAAGCCCTTGCTCTTCACCACGTTGGCCAGACGGCTCTGGATGAGCTGCCGTTTCTGGTGCAGGTCGATGCCGTAGTTTCCGCGGACGAAAGTAACCATGCGGTTAAAATCGCTGTCTGATATGATCAGTTCTTCTTTGTCTATGTTCATATCTGCACCTACTATCCTCTATTATCCTTACGCCGCCCCTTGCCGCCTTATTCGTGGACGTGAATAAGAGCGGGGGCATCCATGATCATCACCGTGGCGTTGCCACCGGGAAGGGTGCACATGCCGTTGACCAGCCGCGTCTCGTTCTGGCTGGGCACGGGCAGGATCGCCGACTTCGAGATATCCACCATCTGATCCACGCCGTCCACCAAAATGCCGATATCCGTTCCCTCGATGCTCAGGTTGATGACGCAGCCCTCCTCTTCCTCGGGGAAGCGGCCCAGCAGCAGCCGGAAATCGACGATGGGGACGATGCCGCCGCGCAGATTGATGATGCCGCTGATATATTCCGGCACCATGGGAACCCGCGTGATGGCCACGCTGGTCAGAATTTCATTGACAAAGGCCGTGTTGATGGCGTACAGGATGTTGCTGGAGCGGAATACCAGATACTGCTCCTCGTCCGACTCGTGCACGTTGTCCGAAAGCGCGCTTTCGATGCCGTCCACCCGGGCAAACAGTTTTTCCTCATTCATCGTAAACTCTGCTCCTTCCTTCCTCAGCTCTGCGAGGCGTAGATATTGGCCACATCAAGGATCAGGCTGATGCTGCCGTCGCCCAGGATCGTGCAGCCGGAGATCCCGTAGTTTTTGATGCCGAAGTTGTTGACATACTCGGGGAAGGGCTTGACCACGACCTGCTGCTCGCCGATGAGCTTATCCACAAACAGGCAGAAGGAATTGTCTCCGCTCTCCACCCAAAGCAGCACGCCGTCGTCGAAATTCTCCGCGCCGTCCACAATGCCGTAGAAGGTGTTGGCCCGGACGATGGAATAGAAGTTGTCCACGATCTTGATCATCTCGCCGTGGGTCTCGTCCTGAATGATGTGCATATCGCTGGCCTTGAAGATCTGGCGGATATTGCTGATGGGCACCGTGAAGATGCTGGAGCCGACGGAGACCTCCATGCCATCCATGATCGCCATGGTCAGGGGGATCTTCAGCGTGGTGGTCATGCCCTTGCCCAGCTCGCTGCTGATGGTAACGGTGCCGCCCACGTTCTCCACATTGCTCTTGACCACGTCCATGCCCACACCGCGCCCGGAATACTCCGTAACCTCGGTGTTGGTGGAAAAGCCGGGCATGAGCAGGAAATTCAGGATGTCCTTGTGGGCATAGTCCACGCCCGGCTGGGCCAGCCCCTGTCGAATGGCCTTGTTCAGCACGGCCTCCTCGTTTACGCCGCGGCCGTCGTCAATGATCTCGATGATGACCTCGCTGCCGGTCTGGCGGGCGGCCAGAATGATGCGCCCCACCGGGTCCTTGCCGGCTGCGATGCGGTCTTCTTTGTTCTCCTCAATGCCGTGGTCCATGCTGTTGCGGACGATGTGCATGATGGGGTCGCTGATGGCGTCCACCACGGTCTTGTCCACCTCGGTGTCCTCGCCCTCCAGCACCAGATTCGTCTCGCGGTCCAGCTTCTTGCTCATGTCGCGCACAATGCGCTTCATCTTCTGGAAGGTGCCGGAGATGGGCACCATGCGCAGACTCATGGACACATCCTGCAGATTGTCCGTCAGGGAGCGGAGCTGCCGCGCGGCCTTGGTGAAGTTGTCCAGCTT
>JAFTBL010000232.1 GCA_017455225.1 Oscillospiraceae bacterium | reverse complement strand
GTGCTGCTGTACCCCTTCCCCGCTGACGTGGACGCGGAGAACCTGGCTGCCGGCGTCAAGGCCGGCTACACACTGCTGGGCGCCTCGCTGGGCTTTGTGGCGGCATATATCTACGACGTGAAGGTACTGCGGTTCGACACCCGCGCCCCCTTCCCCGGGCAGGTGCTGAAGGCGGTGCTGGGCCTTGCGCTGCTGATGGCGGTGCGCACCGTGCTGAAGGCGCCGCTGCTGGCGCTGTTCGGCGGCCACGGCGTTGCCGACGCCGTGCGGTATTTCCTCATGGTGATCTTTGGCGCCTGCATCTGGCCCCACACCTTCCCTCTGTTTGCCAAGGTGGGCCGGAAAAAATAAAAGTTTATAGATTCGTCATGATTTTTCCCTTCCCATCGCTTATGATGGATGCCATCAGGGCGCTCCGGCGCCCGCTCCAAGGAGGCACGTCACCATGCGTAAGATCCGCGACGGCGTAGATCGCTTCTGCGCCCGCCACCCCCGGTTCGGGATCCCCAATCTGATGCTGTACGTGGCGGTGGGCACCGTTGCGGTGTTCCTGCTGCAGCTTTTGACCCGGAACGCCGACGCGTCCGCTCTCGATTTTCTCAGCTTTACGCTGGCAGGTCTGCTGCGGGGCGAGGTATGGCGCCTGGTCACCTTCCTGTTCGTGCCCGGCAGCGCCAACCCCCTGCTGCTGATGATCTCCCTCTATTTTTACTATTGGGTGGGCTCTACGCTGGAGCGGCAATGGGGCGTCGCCCGCTTCACCGTCTACTACCTCTCCGGCGCGCTGCTGAGCGTGCTGTCCGCCGTGATCCTCAGTCTTGTCAGCGGCAACTATCAGATCCCTATGGCTGGTACACATTATGTAAACCTGTCCATGTTTCTGGCCTTCGCCGTGCTGTTTCCGGACGCGCAGGTGCTGCTGCTGTTCGTGATCCCGGTGAAGATGAAGTGGCTGGCGTATCTGGACGGGGCGCTGATCGCCTATGAGATGATCTCAGGCGCCCTCGCCGGAAGCTGGCTGAGCGTGGTGCTGCCGGTGGTGGCGCTGCTGAACTTTGTGGTGTTCGTGTGGCCGGAGCTGGAGCGGCTGGTCGGTACGGCGCGGCGGCGCGTTTCGCCCAGGATGGTGCAGTTCCGCCGGGCGGTGCACCGGCAGGAACAGGAAAAGGGCTATCACCACAAGTGCGCCGTGTGCGGGCGCACCGACGCCGACTATCCGGAGCTTACGTTCCGCTATTGCAGCAAATGCGCCGGATACCACTGCTTCTGTCAGGATCATCTGTTCACCCACGTGCATTTCACAGAATAGGGGTTGACTTTTTCCCGCGCTGTGATACAATAATAATGCAATTGAATCATGCTCTTATCAAGAGTGGCTGAGGGACCGGCCCGATGACGCCACGACAACCTGCGCAAGCAAGGTGCCAAATCCGGCGAGCAAATCGCGAGATGAGGGTAGCAAACGGATCAAACCGCCCTGCCCTGCCGGCAGGGCGATTTTTTCTGCCCGAGGAGCAAGAAAGGAAGGAACATTTACCATGGCAAAAAGACTCTTTACCTCCGAGTCCGTAACGGAGGGACATCCCGACAAGATCTGCGACCAGATCAGCGACGCCGTACTGGACGCCATTCTGGCGGAGGATCCCAACGGCCGCGTGGCCTGCGAGACCTGCGTCAGCACCGGGCTCATCCACATCATGGGCGAGATCACCACCTCCACCTACGTGGACATTCCCAAGATCGCGCGGGACGTGGTGCGTGAGATCGGCTATGACCGGGCCAAGTACGGCTTTGACGCCGCCACCTGCGGCG
>JAFTBL010000231.1 GCA_017455225.1 Oscillospiraceae bacterium | reverse complement strand
TCCGGCGCGCCGTCCAGCAGCGACTTGATATAGCCGTTGATCTGCGCCACGGAATATACGGTGCGATCCATCCGATCCACCCCCCTTCTTTTTGATAATGGCGCAACAGGCAGAGCGATGTGCGCTCTGCCTGATGGTTCAGTCCTTGACCTCCGCGCGGGAAAAGCTGCCCAGGATCCCGTTGAGGAACTTGACAGTCTCCGGCGTTTCGTATTTTTTGGCGATCTCCACCGCCTCGTTGATGGCGGCACTGTCGGGCACGTCGGGCATATAGAGCACCTCGTACATCGCCACGCGCATGATGGCGGAGGCCATCAGGGAAATGCGCTCAAAGCGCCAGCCCACGGCATACCGGCGGATGTATTCATCCAGCTCGGCGCCGTGCTCCGCCACGCCGGAGACGAGGCGGCAAATGTAGTCGTGCTGCTTTTGGTTGGGCAGCTCACCGTAGATGTCATACTCCTGCGCCAGCGCCTGAAAATGCTCCTCAGAGAGGCGCTGACGGAGAAATTCATCCACAGGCAGCTCGGTGAAGCTGAGCTCATAGGCAAGATGCGTTGCGATCTCGCGGGCGGTATTGCGTGTCATGATCGTGATCCCTTTCCTTTTGTTCAGTTGAAGCTGATGCCGCCCACGTGCACGTTCACGGCGCTGACATCAAAGCCGGTGGAGCCCTTCAGGGTGGTGCAGACTGCCTGCTGCACCTTTCCGGCGACCTCGGCGATCTCGCAGCCGTAACGGATCATCAGATAAAGATGCACCAGCAGCGCGCCGTCCGCCATTTCCACGCGCACGCCCTTGGCGGTCAGCTTCTTGCCGCCCACAAGGTCGGACACGTTGGCGCCCATCAGCCCGCCCACGCCGTCTACCTCCAGCGCGGTGGCGGCGGCGAGATTGGCGATGACCTCCTCGGCGATCTGGATGTTGCCGGTATCCTCCTGACGGATCAGGTATTCTTTGTTCTCGGCCATTTGAAAATGATCTCCTTATTGCGATATCATTTGTACCCACGTTAGAATCAGTATACCATTTCACGGCGGAAATTACAACAGTTAATTTGCCTCAAGGATCTTGATCTGCTCCGGGGAATAGTCCGTCTCGCTGATGACGATATCTTTGATCCGCGCCACGTCTGCCGACGTCAGCGGCTGTGCGGCGGACACCACCACGCTGATGGACTCCTCCCCCATGAACGCCACGCAGTCCTGATACCCCTTGGCGGTGACAAGGCTCTCGATCTGTGACTCGGCCACGGTGTAGGCCGCCAGCACCTGCAGCGTGCGGGACGCCTCGTTCAGCGTGGCTTCATCGGCGTATTCGTCCACCTCTGCCGTCTGCAGCATGTTGATGGCGCTGTCCCGGGCCTGCTTGCGGCTGAGCCGGGCGGTGGCGAAATAGTCGTCCTCCTGCACCGGCGGTTCCTCCGGCGCCGGAGACGCCGTTTCATCCGGCTTTACCCCGCTCTCCCCCGCGTTGACCAGCGTGGACTCCCCCAGCACCTTGGAGCTCTCCTCCACCTGGCCTGAATAGCGCCAGTTGAGATAGATCGCCGCCACCACCAGCAGCAGCACGCTTGCGATCACGGCACTCTTTTTCCATACGGTTTTCATGTGATACACCCTCCTATGATTGTTTCCATTTGACAATGGTGATCCGATCCGCCGTCAGACCGGTCAGCGCCGACACCGCCTCCGTCAGCGCAAGGCGCACCGCCGCGTTTCCGGCGCCCTGACACACGATCACCGCCCCCAGATACACCGGATACGATTCGCCGGTGACTACCACCTCCTGGTAGCCGCTGCCCCGGCTGACGGTGACGGTTTCCCGCCGGTCACGCTGATCGCTGTTGTCCACGTTCTGCGCCAGCTGCAGCCGGGAGGCTCCGGCAACGGTCAGCATCAGCTGCAGCCGCCCCACACCGTCGATCTGCCCCAGCAGCTCCGCCATGCGCCGCTCCGTCTCCTCCAGCGAAAAAGCGGCGGTGGCGGCGGTGGGTTGTTCCTTTTGCGCCGTTTTTCCTGACGGCAGCAGCATCAGTGCCACCCCCGCCAGAAGGATCAGCAGTACGAAACGGTATTTTTTCCACAGTGCGGCAAAGGGGATCGTTTTCATGGCGCGTCCTCCTGCCAGATCTGGCGCTCCTGCGTGATGCCCAGCTCCCGGGAGATGTACTCAGAGAGCGAGCGGTGGTACGGAACGTCCATCACCACGCGGTATGGGATGGGGATATCGTTTTGCTGCACTGTTTCCACCTGCGGATGACAGGCGACCCCCAACTGACGCCCCTCGTCCGAAATATATGCGGCGGTACGCTGTGCTATGATCGACGCCATTTCTTTCATCCCTTCCTCCTGATAGATCCGGATCTGCCGGTCGATCTCCTGCCGGATCGACACGGCGCCTGTGCCGCTCCACGGGAAGCTCCAGCCGGACAGAGGCTGCAGCAGCATCAGCAAAAGCACCATCCCGCCGGTCAGCCGCAGCGGCCCTCGCAGCTTGCCGTCGGGCACCAGCGCGTAGAGCACGGCCAGGATCAGCGCGGCTGCGATCACGCCCAGCAGCCATGGGCGCAGCAGCGCCGCCATCATCCGCTGACCGCCGACACGGCGGCGGACACGGACACGAGCAGCAGCACGGCGCAG
>JAFTBL010000230.1 GCA_017455225.1 Oscillospiraceae bacterium | reverse complement strand
GATCATGCCGGGCAGGCAGAATAAAAAAACGGCCCGGGGCACCTTCCTTGTGGAAGGTGCCCCGCGCTTTTTCTTTCTCTCGTCTGCACCTCATCCGTCACGGCTGGCGCCGTGCCACCTTCCCCTCAAGGGGAAGGCTTTCTCTGCCCTCGAAGTTTCGGCAAAGGCGGAACTTGAACGGCAATTCGATCAACAACGGCCTCTGAGCTGGGCGCACAGGGCTGCAGCGTCACCGTTTACACCGTCGAAGCGGTAGTCATACGTTCCGCCGTCAAATATGCCGTGCTTCTTCTCCAACATCTGAGCCACCTGCACAGGCAGGTTTCCATGCATCCTTGCCTTGAAGCGCTCCTTGATGGTATCGATATCAGCATATACAAGTATCCTGATGGTGCCATCCGGCAATAGCTCGATTTGCTCCGGCTCGGATATTACATATAGTATATTTTCTCCGGAGACCGCGTTCAGCAGTCTTTCCTTAAACAAGACGACCGCCGCGCTCTCTGATTTTGCCATTCTTAGATAATCCTTGCCGGTAATGATTTCCGAACCGATCTCTTTTTTGATTGCGCTTGCAAGGGTAGATTTCCCGCAGCAATTCTCTCCGATAATCCCGATCAACATATTGTGTTCCCTTCCTTTCGATGCAAGTAATTATGCTTCGATTCTTTATCGGCATGGATACGATTCATGCATATGTTCCCTGGCCACAGGCTGTGATGCAATACATGGTAATGCCCGCTCAAAATACAACTTTCCGGAACGATTATACTACCCATATACGGCGCGGTCAATTGTATCAAACCATGCAACCGTTTCTATTGTGCTGCGCTCCGAAAGCGTGAAGGAGGCACTTCCTTGCGAAGTACCTCCTTCAGCACTGCTTTTTTATTGTTTCCGGTCAGTCCTCGGGGTAGTAGATCACGGCGATGTCCACCGCCGTCAGATCGTCGCGGTCCAGCCGCCACACGCCGTCGCTTTCGTGGCGCACGTGTATCGTCAGTTCCTCGGCGTCCTTGTAGCCCAGATTGGGAAGCTGGGCCTCCACCATGTCGATGATCGCCGTCGTCCAGTCGTTCTCATAGACCGCCTTTTCCTCCTCGGTCATATCCTCCACGTTTTTGCCGGCATAGGTCTCCCGGAAGGAGGCCAGCGCGGTGTCCGAGGTGTCGATCGCAAGCTCCATCACGTTGACGGGGCGCACGGTGACGGGCACGACGTATTCATCCGTCTGGTGCAGCGCCGCTTCGCCCACGGTATATTTGGCCTGCGCGTAGATCTGACGATACAGGTTTTCCAGACGCTCCGTCGCCTCGGCGGAGGGGGACACCAGCTGGAAGTATTCAACGAAGTATTCCACCTCCGCGCGGATGGAATCGTCGTATCCGGCCTTCACGTCCTCCTCGGTCATCCCGACCTGCTCTTTGTAAAGCTCGCTTACCTGCCCCGCATAGAAAAGATCCAGATTTCCCTGCACCAGCGTGTGCACCTGCTCTTCGATGGGGGGCGCGGGGGCGCCGCTCTCGCCGCAGCCGGGCAGCATTGCAAACAGCATAAGACCGCACAGCAGCGCCGCCGTGCACCGGATCAGTTTTTTCATTTCGCTGCTCCTTTCTCACTCGCCTGCGCGCTGCGCAGAACGGTCTCCACGGCGCCGTCCAGCCAGGCGCCCTGAAACGATTCGATCTTCCCTTTATCCGCCAGCTTTGCCAGCGCCGGATCCAGCGGCATTTGCGCCAGCAGAGGCAGGCCGTACCCGGCGGCGATCTCGGCGGTCTTCCCCTCGCCGAAGGGGTAGATCGCTCTGCCGCAGTCAGGGCAGGTGAGGTAGCTCATGTTCTCCACCAGACCCAGCACGGGGACGTGCATCAGCTGCGCCATCTTGACCGCCTTCTCCACCACCATCGCCACCAGCTCCTGGGGGCTTGTGACGATGATCACCCCGTTGACGGGCAGGCCCTGAAACACGTTCAGCGCCACGTCGCCGGTGCCGGGCGGCATATCCACGAACATATAGTCCACGTCGTCCCACAGCACGTCCGTCCAGAATTGGTGCACCACGCCGCCGATCACGGGGCCCCGCCATACCACCGGGTCTGTCTCGTGCTCCAGCAGCAGGTTCACGCTCATCAGCTGGATGCCGGTGCGGCTTTCCATGGGGAGGATGGCGTTTTCCACCGCCTGCGCCGTGCCGTGTACGCCGAAGAGCTTGGGAATGGAGGGGCCGGTGATGTCCGCGTCCAGCACCGCCACGCGGCAGCCCTTGCGCTGCAGCGACACTGCCAGTTGGCCGGTGACCATGGATTTGCCCACGCCGCCCTTGCCGGATACCACGCCGTAGACCTTGCCCACGCGGCAGCCCTCGTGCAGCGGCTTGATCTGGAAGGGGCTGGCGGTGCGTTCGCCGCAGGTCTTGCTGCAGGAACTGCAGTCGTGATTACATTCGCTCATGTTGATCGGATTCCTTTCGTTTTATCCAATATTATAATGTATCATGTCACAGCGTCAGACACGTCACGTTTGGCCGACCCTGCAGATAGGTCTGCTCTCTGGTCTGGCAGGTGAACAGCAGGATCTGGCGCCGGCTGCCCTCCTGTGCCAGATAGTCCAGCGCCGATTGCGCCCGCGCGTCGTCAAAGGTGACAAGCGCGTCGTCCAGCACCAGCGGCGCGCTGTACTCCGGCGGCAGCACAAGGTCGCAGATCGCCAGCCGTACCGCCAGATACAGCTGATCCGCGGCGCCGCGGCTGAGCACCTGCACGCTGCGCATGGCGGCGTCGCCTGCAGGCTCTGCAGCCAGGGAAAAATCCCTGCTGAGAAGCACTTTTTCATACTTGCCGCCGGTGATGCTGGCGAAGATCTCGGCCGCGCGCTGTCCCAGCGCCGGCGAAAACCGGTTTTGCAGCGTTGTGTTGGCGTGCTCCAGCGTGTCCATGGCCAGGGAGATGGCGTCGTATTCCGCCTGCAGCCGCGCCAGCTCTTCCACCATCTGATTCCGGCGGGTGACCAGATCGTCCGCGTCGCCCATGGAGCGGATCTGTCCCGCCAGCGTGTCCAGCCGGGATTGCGCCGTTTGCAGATTGGCGGCGGTTTGGGGCAGCGCCGCCTCGATCTGCTGCAGCGAGATCGGCGGCGTGGGGCAGGGCTCGCCGGAGGGCTCCGGCGGCAGGTGCTCGCGCATCAGATCCCGCTGCATGGCCAGCGTTTGACAGGCTTTCCCGGCCTCCTCCACGGATCTCCTTTGGCGGCGCAGCTCCGCCAGCGTACCGGGCACATCCGGCTCGCCTGTTTCCGGACGATAGGCGTGCAGGGCGGCCAGCAGCTCGTCCGCCAGCGCCTGACGGCGAGGCAGCAGCGATTCCGCCACTTTTTCACAGGCGTCCGCATTGGCGCGCTCCTCCGCCGCGCGCCGGAGCAGTGGAAGGTAGACCTCCGTTTGCTGATGCAGCGTTTCCCGCTGCTGTTCTGCGATCCTGCGAGCGGCCGCGGTCTTGCGGCGTTTTCGCAGCAGCACCAGCGCCGCGGCGCCTGTCAGCAGAAAGCTGCCGGCGGCAATGGTGGCGGGGATGGGCATAGAGAGCAGGAACAGCACGACGGCGGCGATCAGCGCCGCGCCGCTGAGGGAAGCGCACAGAGAAAAGGGCAAAACCGGGGACAGGGCGGGCAGGGGCGCTTCACAGCGTTGCTGCAGCGCGGCCTCCTCCGCAGGGTAAAGCGGGTGGGATCGCCACGCCGACACGGCGCTTTCCCGGCGGCGGATCGCATCCTGCCGCTCCTCCTGCGCCTGCCGCAGTTGCCGGTCAGCGGCCAGCAAAGCGTCGTATGCACCCTCCAGCCGGGCCAGCGCCGCCTCGTCCGGCAGCGGGGCGGATAGAGCCGTCAGCGTGTCCAGGCGCGTTTGAGCGGCGGCGGCGTCTTGCTCCAGACTGCGGAACTGTGTCCATTGGCGTTGCTGCTCCAGCTGCGCCCATTGCGCCTTTTGCCGCTGCAGCTGCGCCAGCTGCCGGGTGCAGAGCGCCACCTGCTCTGCGGTGGCTTGATGCTGAGATTGCAGGGCTTCCAATTCTGTCAGCGCGTCCTCCAGCCGGTCGATCTCCCGCTCCAGCGCCGGGATCTGCCCTGTTTTGTTGTGCCTGCGGCGATTGAGCTGCTTTTTCAGCCGCTCGCAGGTTTCCGTGTAAGAGGTGTCCTCGTCACCCGTGGTGATCAGCGATGCGATGCGGCGCTCCAGCTCCGCGCTCTGATCTACCGCCAGCGAGGATTGGGCGATGAAGGCGCTGCGCTCAAATACGTCGCGGGAAACGCCCAGCAGCATCTCGCCGGCGTTTTGCGCCGTAATGCCGGGCACGGGCTCGGCGGTGCCGGTGAAGGTGCAGGAAAACTCCCCCATGGGCGCGTTGACCCGGCGGGTCTGCCGCACCAGCGTGTAGGCTTCACCGCCCGATTCCAGCTCCATGCTGCCCAGCATGAGGGAGCCGCTCCACGGCGCGTATCGGTTTTTGTCCGCCAGCTCGCCCCGTTCGCGGGTGCTGAGGCCGTACAGCATGTTGCGCAGGAACGCCGTCCACGTGGACTTCCCCGACTCGTTGGGGGCGTAGATCACGTTCAGCCCCGGCTGCAAACACAGCTCCGCCTGCTCCAGCTTGCCGAACGTGGCGCGCATTTTATGGATCTGCATCTGTTCACCTCCCGGGGCGTGTTGTTTGATCGCTACGATTATAGCATATGGGAATGGTTTTGTCACCTGCCGGGAGGAAGGAAAAGGCACGTTTGCGCCTGCAAAAAATTTTTTGAAAAAATGTAAAAAAATATCTTGACAAAGCAGTGGGAGGGGAAGTATACTTGTGCTGTTCCGCCGCT
>JAFTBL010000229.1 GCA_017455225.1 Oscillospiraceae bacterium | reverse complement strand
TGTCGATGGCAGTGCGGCACAGCGCTTGCTCAGTCATGGTCGGTTCCTCCTTTTTTTACAGCGCGGCCAGGAACGCGCCGATCCGCCGGGCGAGGATCTCGTGGCCGGCGTCGTTGGGGTGCAGTCCGTCAGGCACGTACCGCTCCATGATCGTCGGCACGCAGGGCTGCAGGCCGGACACGGCGTACAGATCCAGCACCGGCAGGGCGTAGTACTCCGCCACCTCCCGGATGGCGTCCACGAACGGGCGCAGCAGAAGGGGCGGCGTGCGGCGGGGATTTTTGGCGGGATCAGACTCGTTAAAGCGGTGCAGCGGCGTCAGCACCACGATCTCGGCGGCGGGATATTTCTCCAGCAGGGAGGAGTACAGCACATGGAGCGCGCCGTAAAACGTGTCCGCCGTGCGGTCGGACATTTCGCCCAGCGGCGCGTCGCCGTGGCCGAAGTCGTTGGTGCCGCCGAACACCACCACCACGTCCGCATCGGGCTCCATCTCTGCCACGCGGCTGCAGAAATCCAGATCGTACCGGGGGTTTTCACTGGGTACGTGCTGCCGTGCGATGCGAGTACCGCAGATGCCGTAGTTGCGGGCGATCAGACCGAAGCGCGCCGCCAAACGGTCCGCAAACCGGTTTTTGGGGTCCTCCACGCCTACGCCCTCGGTGATGCTGTCGCCGAGAAAATTGACTTTCTTTCCACGAAGCTCCATAAAAACACTCCTGAATCGTATACGGGCAGGGACACAGTCCCTGCCCGTATTGTAATACAATATCGGCCGCGCCGTCAAGCCGGTGGGCTCAGCGGCGGAAGGTGAAGGACTCCCACGGGAGCTCCGCCGGGGCGCCGCGGCTGATGATGTCGTCCACGTGGAGCAGCAGGGGGAAGTCCGATTCCTTCAGCCGCCCCAGCGCGGCGGCCCGGCGCACGGCGCGAGCCACCCGCTCCGCCACCACCAGCGATTCCAGCGTCACGCCGTTGAGCTCCGCCTTCGCCTCGTCAATGGTGAGCCCCCGCCCCAGCAGGATGCCCACCAGCCGGGTGCGCCCGCCGTAAACCGTCACGTACAGATCGCCGTAGCCCACCGCCATGTTGTCCACGGTGGCGGCGCCCTGGTAGGCCAGCAGCGCGTACATTTCCCGCACCGCCTGCCCGAACACGGCGGCCTGAGAGTTGAAGTGCAGGGGGCTGTTGAGCCCGAAGGCACGCTGGTTGAGCCCGATGGTCAGCGCGATGCCCAGCGCGTAGCCGTTCTTCAGCGCCACGGCGCTTTCGATGCCGGTCACGTCGGTGGACAGGCTGACGTGGTAATAGTCGGTGGTCATGATCTCCCGCAGCCGCGCCAGCACGGCAAGGTCGGCGCCGCAGAAAGCCACCTCCGTCTGGTCGTGGGCCACCAGCTCATAGCTGGTGCAGGGGCCGCCGATGGCGTTGAGACAGGGGGTCTTGCCCAGCGCGGCCATCCGCTCCGCCCAATAGGCGGGATAGGTGATGAGCCGGCCGTCCTCCGTGTCGATGAGCCCCTTGGTCACCGTCAGGATGGGGGTGCCGTCCGGGATGCGGGGCAGCACGGTCTCGGCAAACCAGTCCACGCCGAAGCTGGACACGCCGCCGATTACCATGTCCGCGCCGGAGAGCGCCTCGTCCAGCTCCTCAATCTGATAATACTTCACGCCGTCGGGGAAATCCCGCTCAAACTTGGGGTGGCGCCCTGTGGCGCGGCAGGCGTCAATGATCTCCCGATCCAGATGCGTGCCCACCAGACGCACCTCGTGTCCGTTCTCCCGGGCGGGGAACGCCAGCGCGCTGCCCATCATGCCGGAGCCTACGATCGTTACGGTTGCCATATAAAACACCTCTTGACCAAAAAATAAAAGCAAACGATGCCGCAACAAAGTATATACGAAAACGAAAGACGTGTCAAGCGGAACAGGGCGGCAAAGAGTCACGGAGCCAATAGGTCATCGTAGCTGACGCCTAAAACATCCCGGATCGCTATCAGTTCGTCGGGATACAGATGCCGCTGTCCCACCTCGATCTTTGCAAGAGCGCTGCGGGTCATGTCGCAGCCGCGCACCTGAAGCTGGGCTGCCATCATTTCCTGCGTCAAGTTGACTTTTTCCCGCAGCGCACGGATATTCTGCCCAATCCGCCGTTCAATAGCTGCATCCATCTCGGCACCCCCTGCACCTGAATAGGAACAAAATGCTTGACTTCATTATAGGGAGATGCTATGATGAATTTGCACCTATATAGGTGCAAGAGAAGAAAAGGAGAATAAAAAATGGAGAGCCTGAGAGATTGTATGCATTCGCCGAAATTAGAACGGAAGCAATGTCCAGATTGTGGCAGCATGTGCTCAACCACTGCGGAAGCATGTTGGAACTGTGGCTATTTATTTATCAATAATGAATCAGATGATGGTATTACGGATGCATCACTTGCCGAAGAACTGTGGCTACGTGAAAAAGATGTTATGCCGGTAGGAGGAAATATTTATCTGCCATCAGACATCACCGCTGGCAATATCTGGGGTAAAATAGAGGAGGAATTGAATGCGCATAAACTTTTGCATGAAATTATCAAGCGCGCATGGATTTCCTGCGGGAGTATTCTAAATCGACACAATATACCCTGTTTTGTTATAAGACATCCACGACATCGTTACGACTGGCTTGGCTTTTGCATAGTTCGCCGCGCGATAGGTGACACGGCGTGCATCTCTATTTACACATGCGGAAACAGCAAGCAGATGAAGAAAGAGGTCTATTTGCAGAATACACGCATATTCGACGGTCACGCCGCAGGCAATGCCGCCCTTGGCATGCTGCGCGGTGGGGCTGTAGGGGCAGGCTTTGCAGCGGGAAGCTTGATCGGAGGGGTGATACATAGCGGCGCAAAAGCAATCGGCAAAGGAATTACACGGCTGACTATGGATTACGGTGCACTGGAACAGGAAAAGCTATGGTACGACTTGGTGATAGCATCACTCCAGAGGGTGTTTTTCGGTGAGGACGCATAAAGAATAAGCAGACATACTGCCAAAAGCAGGATGTCTGCTTATTATTCTCAATGCTGCCCTCTTACCCCAATTCCGCCTGACCGGTGTAGAGGTGGTAGTAGCGCCCCTTTTGCTCCAGCAGCTGCCGGTGGTCGCCCCGCTCCACGATGCGGCCCTGCTCCAGCACCAGAATGGCCTGGGCGTTGCGCACGGTGGACAGCCGGTGGGCGATGACGAACACGGTGCGCCCCTCCATCAGGGAGTCCATGCCCTTTTCGATCAGCTTTTCGGTGCGGGTGTCGATGGAGGAGGTAGCCTCGTCCAGGATCAGCACCGGCGGATCGGACACGGCGGCCCGGGCGATGGCCAGCAGCTGGCGCTCGCCCTGACTGAGGGAGCCGCCGTTGGCGGTGAGCACGGTGTCGTAGCCCTGGGGCAGGTGGCGGATGAAGCTGTCGGCGTTGGCAAGCCGGGCGGCGCGGCGCACCTCCTCGTCGGTGGCGTCGGGCTTGCCGTAGCGGATGTTGTCCGCCACGGTGCCGGTGAACAGCTGGGTTTCCTGCAGCACGATGCCCAGCGACCGGCGCAGCGACTCCTTGCGGATCTCCTTCACGTCGATGCCGTCGTAGGTGATCACACCGTCCTGAATGTCGTAAAAGCGGTTGATGAGGTTGGTGATGGTGGTCTTGCCGGCGCCGGTGGAGCCCACGAAGGCGATCTTCTGGCCGGGCTCAGCCCACAGCGACACGTCGTACAGCACCTGCTTTTCCGGCACGTAGCTGAAGTCCACGTCCCGGAAGCGCACGTCGCCCCGCAGCTCCGTCAGCGTGCCGTCGGGGCGCTTCCACGCCCAGTGGCCGGTGCGCCGCTCCGTCTCGGTAAGGCGGTCGCCGTCCTTTTCCACCCGCACCAGCACGGTCTGGCCCTCGTCGGACTCAGGCTGCTCGTCCATCACGGCGAAGATCCGCTCGGCGCCGGCGATGGCGGCCAGCAGCACGTTCACCTGCTGGCTGATCTGCCCCACCGGCTGGCTCACCTGCCGCACATACACCAGATATGCGCCCAGCGAGCCCACGTCGAACACGTCGCCGATGGCCAGAAGGCCGCCCACGCAGCAGGTGACCGCGTAGTTGATGCGGCTCAGATTGCCCATGGCGGGCATCATGGAGCTGGCGTAGGCCTGGGCGCGGGTGGCGGCGTCGCGGTAGGCCACGTTCAGCCCGGAGAAATGCCCCACAGCCTTTTGCTCGTGGTTGAAGACCTTGATGACCTTCTGCCCCTCGATCATCTCCTCGATATAGCCGTTCACGGCGCCCAGCGCCTTTTGCTGAACCTGGAAGTTGGTGCGGCTGCGTCCGCCGATGACCATGACCACCACGCCCATCATCAGCAGGAAGAATACGGTGATCAGCGTCAGCTGCCAGTTGAGCACCAGCATCATGATGAAGGTGGAGGCAAAGGTCAGCACGTTGGACAATATGCTTGCAAAGCTGTTGTTGATCAGCTCGCTGACGGTGTCGATATCGTTGGTGAAGCGGCTCATCAGATCGCCGGATTGATGGGAGTCGAAGTAACGCAGCGGCAGGGTCTGCAGCTTGTTGAAAAGATCCTGCCGCAGCGCCGCCACGGTGCGCTGGGAAATGCGCACCATGATGCGGGCGTAGGCGAAGGCGGCCGCCGCGCTGACGGCGAACACAGACGCCATAAACACCAGCATCCGGGCAAGACCGGCAAAATCACCGGGGATGATATAGTCGTTGATCAGCGGCTTCATGAGATAGCCGGTCACTACACTGCTCAGAGAGCTGATCAGCAGACAAGCCAGTACCAGCACCAGCAGCGCCTTGTAGCGCCCCACGTATCGCAGCAGCTTGCGCACCGTGCCCCACAGATCCTGCGGGCGCTGATAGCCGTGTCCCTGCCGGCCGCCGGGCCCGCCCCGGGGAGCGTGCGCGCCTCTCGGTTCAGCCATCGATGCTCACCCCTTCCTGCTGGGATTGGTATACCTCGCGGTAGATATGGTTGGTTTCCATCAGCTCCGCGTGGGTGCCCACGCCGGAGATGTGGCCGTCGTCCAGCACGATGATCCGGTCAGCGTCCATCACCGACGCCACCCGCTGGGCGATGATCAGCTTGGTGGCGCCGGGCAGCGCCCTGCGAAGACCGGCGCGGATCCTGGCGTCGGTGGCCGTGTCCACGGCGGAGGTGCTGTCGTCCAGAATGAGGATCTTCGGCTGACGAAGCAGAGCGCGGGCGATGCACAGCCGCTGCTTCTGCCCGCCGGAAAGATTGGCGCCGCCCTGCTCCACGTGGGTGTCGTACCCCTCCGGCATGGCGTCGATGAACTCGTCGGCACAGGCGATGGCGCAGGCGGCGCGCAGCTCCTCGTCGGTGGCGTCGGCACGGCCCCAGCGCAGGTTTTCCGCTACGCTGCCGGAAAAGAGGGTGTTTTTCTGCAGCACCATGGCGCAGCCGTCCCGCAGTGCCTCCATGGTGTAGTCCTTCACATTGTGCCCGCCCACGTATACAGCGCCCTCCGTGACCTCGTACAGCCGGGGGATCAGGCTCACCAGCGTGGTCTTGGCGCTGCCGGTGCCGCCCAGAACGCCCACGGTCATGCCGCTTTCCACGGTCAGCTCCACGTCCGTCAGGTTCCAGTCCTCGGCGGTGGGGTGATACTTGAAATACACGTGCTCAAAGCGGATGGAGCCGTCCTCCACGGAAAGGGAGGGGTCTGCCAGAGCGTCGGTGATCTCCGGCTGCTCGTCCAGCACCTCCACGATGCGCTTGGCGCAGGCGATGGAGCGGGTCAGCATCATCAGCACCATGGACACCATCATCAGACTCATCAGAATCTCACTGGCGTAGGTGAAAAAGGCGATCAGATCGCCGGAGAGCATGGTACCGGCGCCCACGTAATGCCCGCCGATCCACATGACCGCCACGATGGTGCCGCCCATCACCATGGTAATGAACGGGGTGAACAGCACCACGAAACCGAAGGCCTGCATGGCGGTATCCCGCAGCTTTTCGTTGCGGCGGGCGAATTTTTCCTTCTCCTCCTGCTCACGCACGAAGGACTTGACCACCCGGATAGCGTTCACGTCCTCCTGCACCACCAGGTTCACCTCGTCGGTGGCTTTTTGCAGCGCGGTGAAATAGGGTCCCACCTTGGTGATCACCAGCCCCACCGCCAGCAGCAGCAGGGGGATGGATACCAGAAACACCTGCGACAGGGACAGAGAGATAGTCAGCGCCATCACCAGCGCCGTGATCAGCATTACCGGGGCGCGGACGAAGATCCGCATGGACATCATCAGCGTGACCTGCATAGAGGCCACGTCGTTGGTCAGCCGGGTGATGAGGGAGGCGGTGGTGAAATGCTCGATGTTGGAAAAGCTGAACCGCTGCACCTGCTCATACTCCGCCTGCCGCAGTTGGGCGCCGAAGCCCATGCTGGCCTTGGACGCCAGCAGCGCCGCCCCGATGCCCGCCGCCAGCGCCAGCAGCGCCATCACCACCATGCGGATGCCCGCCGACAGGATGTAGGCCCGGTCGCCGGAGGCGATGCCCACGTCCACGATGTCGCTCATGGTGCGGGGCAGCAGCAGCTCCAGCACCGATTCCGCCGCAGAGCAGAGCACGCCGCCCACGATCCAAAGGCGATACCCTTTTGTAAATCGCCACAGTTTTCGTATCATTCCTGTTCTTCCTCCCGCAGATTGTCGGCGGTACGCAGCAGAAAGCCGCGGAACGCCGCCAGCTCCTCTTGTGTAAAGCCTTGCTCCAGCCGCCGGTTGACCTGTGCGATCACCTGCAGAAAGTCGCCGTGAAAGGCCACACCCTGCTCCGTCAGCGTCAGCACCCGGCGGCGTCCGTCCTGCTTGTCGGCGGAGCGGCACAGCATCCCTTTTTCCTCCAGCCGGTCCACAATCCCGTTCACCGTGGAGGGCTTTACCATCAGATGCTGCTCCAGCTGCTTCTGGCTGCTTTCGCCGCCCTGCCGGTACAGATAAGTCAGCGTGCGGCACTGCATGGGCGTCACGTCATACTGCCGCAGCAGCCGCCCCATCAGCTTCTGCACCTGATGGTCACAATATCCCAGCAGCGGGCCAAAATGCTCCGGCGATGCGCAGCAGTTGCGTCCCATGGGGCACCTCCCTTCGAAAATTAGCACGCTAAATATTAGCGTGCTAAATAATAACACGCTCCGCCTCGTTCGTCAAGAGAAAAACGGGACGGAGCTGTGATTTTTTTACAGGATGTCACATTTCGTCAGCAAACTGCTGATTGAGCAGCAGGCAGAGCTGGGGGAACAGGCGCATCAGGTTCCACAACCCTACGCCCCGCAGGCCGTACCGTCCTACCAGCGTCAGCTTGGCCTGTGCGCTGCGGGCGTCCTCGAACCACACCTCGTGCTCCGTGCTGCCGATCCGGCAGCGGAACCACGGCGACTGCGCCGTTTCGTCGTATTGGATGGCTGCGCCGGACGTCCGCGCCAGCGCCACCGCCTCCTGCGGCGACAAGGAGCGGGCGGCCGTTCCCTCCCGGTAGGGCAGCTCCCACGCGTAGCCATAGGTGGGGAGCCCCAGCAGGAGCTTTTCCGCCGGGATCCGGGACAGGGCGTAGCGCAGCACCTGCTCCACCTGCGGCAGCGGCGCCACCGCCCGGGGCTCGCTGTAGGTGTAGCCCCACTCGTAGGTCATCAGCAGCACCGCGTCCGCCGCAGCGCCCAGCGCGGCGTAGTCGTGCCCCTCATACAGCTGACCGGGCTGGTCGTCGCCGGTTTTGGGCGGCAGGGCGACCCAGACGGTTTTGCCTGAGGGCGCCAGACGCCGGTGCAGGGACGTGATGAAGGCGACAAAGGGCTGAGCCAGCTCCCGCCCCAAGTACTCAAAATCCACGTCGACGCCGGCATAATCCCGGTTCAGCACCGCGTCCGCCACCGCCTGCACCAGCCGCTCCGTCCGTTCCGGATCGGTGAGCACGGCTGCGGCGTCATCGCGGCTGAAGCCGCCGTCAGCTGTCAGAGTGGAAAGGCTCATCCGCGGCTGTGCCTGCTGACGGCGGGCCGCCGTCAGCAGCGCCTCATCGGCCAGAGGGAGCAGCGTGCCCTCCGGCGTGACACCGCAGGTGAAGGGCATCAGGTCGGTCAGATAGGGCAGCTGCTGATCCAGAAGGCCCCGGGATATGGAGGGATAGGCGTAGCCGCCCACGGTCAGCGCGTTGCCGGTGGGCGCCCGGAGGGACACCGTCAGCTCCTCGCCGGGACGCAGGACGCTCTGGCCGTGGAGGAAGAAGTTGTTGCGGTAGAGCGAGCGCACGGTGACCCCGTAGCGCCGGGCGATGCCGAACAGCGTTTCTCCCGGCGTCACGGTGTGGGTCTGGGTGGGAAACTGCACCACCAGCGCCTGCCCCACCGCCAGCTCGCCGCCGGGCGGCAGCTCGTTCAGCCGCGCCAGCGTCACGGGCGACACGCCGTACTGCGCGGCGATGGATGAAACAGTCTGACCGGCGGATACCACGTGGATAGACATATTGACAACACCTCCGTACCCAGCCTATGAAGCGTCAGACGGCGGCAGAACGGGCGGCAGTGCGGCAGCATAGAATGGCGGGAGCAAAAAAGGGGGCGGGAGCATGGAACGATATACGGCGGCGCTGGCGGGCAACCCCAACGTGGGAAAGTCCACCCTGTTTAACCGGTTGACGGGCCTGCGCCAGCACACCGGGAACTGGCCCGGAAAAACGGTGGAAACGGCCCGCGGTGTCTGGCGGGGCGACGGCGTGACACTGGAGCTGGTGGATCTGCCCGGCACGTATTCTCTTCGCCCGGATTCCCCGGAGGAGCAGGTGGCGGGCGGCTTTATCACCTCCGGCGAGGCGGATGTGACGCTGGTGGTGGCGGACGCGGCCTGCCTGCGGCGCAATCTGCTGCTGGCGGTGCAGGTGCGCCAGCTCACCGGGCGGATGGTGCTGTGCGTGAACATGATGGACGAGGCGCGGCGGCGGGGCGTGGAGATCGACACGCAGCGCCTTTCTCTGGCGCTGGCGGCGCCGGTGGTATGCGTCAGCGCCCGCAGTGGGGAAGGAGTGGAGGAGCTGTGCCGGGTGCTGGCGGCCACGGCGCGGCGACAGCCGTGGGAGGACCGGTGGCACGTGGAGGAGCCGCCGGCGGCGCGGGAGCTGCGGCAGGGGGCGGCGCCCGCCCAATGGCTGGAGCGCCTTCGCAGTGCGCCGCAATCGCTGCAGGATCAGGTGCTGGCGGCGCAAATGCGCCGGGCGGAGGCCATTGCCGACGCGTGCATCCGCGCCGGCGGCAGCCACCGGCGCGACCGGGCGTTGGATCGGATCTTCACCTCTCGCGTGACCGGGCTAGGCGCCATGGCGGTGCTGATGGCGCTGGTGTTCTATCTCACCATCCGGGGCGCCAACGCACCGTCCCAGTGGCTGGCAGACGTATTGCTGGGCTGGCAGGAGCCGCTGCACCGGTGGCTGCAGGGCACGCCGTGGTGGGTGCGAGGCGCGCTGGTGGACGGGGTGTACCGCACGGTGGCGTGGGTGGTGTCGGTGATGCTGCCGCCCATGGCCATCTTTTTTCCGCTCTTTACGCTGCTGGAGGACGCCGGGCTCCTGCCCCGTCTGGCGTTCAACATGGACCGGCTGTTTCGCGCCGCCGGTGCGCACGGACGGCAGAGCCTGACCATGTGCATGGGTTTTGGCTGCAACGCCTGCGGCGTCACCGGCTGCCGCATCATCGACAGCCCCCGGGAGCGGCTGGTGGCCATGCTGACCAACTCACTGGTGCCCTGCAACGGGCGCTTTCCCACGCTGATCGTGCTGATCGAGCTGTTTTTTGCCGCCGGACAGACGGCGCAGCAACAGGCGCTGAGCGCCACGGGTGTCTTTCTGCTGGTGATTCTTTTTTCGCTGGCCGCCACGTGGCTGTGCTCCCGTGCCCTGTCCTCCACGCTGCTGCGGGGTGAGGCGTCCTCCTTCTCGCTGGAGCTGCCGCCCTATCGCATGCCCCGGTGGGGACAGGTACTGGTGCGCTCGCTGCTGGATCGGACGGTGTTCGTGCTGGGCCGGGCGGTGACCGTGGCGGCGCCGGCGGGACTGGCGATCTGGGTACTGGCCAACGTGCACCTGGGCGGAGCGTCGCTGCTGACCCATCTGAGCGCCCTGCTGGAGTTGCCCGGTCGGGTGATGGGGCTGGACGGCATGGTGCTGCTGGCGTTTCTGCTGGGCTTTCCTGCCAACGAGATCGTCCTGCCGGTGCTGCTGATGGGATATCTGCAGACCGGGAGCCTGACGGAGTACGAGGGGCTTGCCCAGCTTCACGGGGTACTGGCTGCCCACGGCTGGACGCAGACCACGGCGCTGTGCGCCATGGCGCTATGTCTGCTGCACCTGCCCTGCGGCACCACCTGCCTCACGCTCCTGCGGGAGACCGGCAGCCGCCGGTGGACGGCGGTGGGCATGGCACTGCCGGCGTTGTGTGGCGTCGCGCTGTGTATGCTGCTGCATTTTTTGAGCGCGCTGTGGACATAAAGGTAAAAGACGCGGGGCACTGCCCCGCGCCTTTTACCTTGCTACCAGTGGTTGCGCAGATCGCCGTCCCGGTCGCGGACGCGGCCGTTTTCCAGCATGGTCTCAAAATCTTCCCCGTCTGCGGCAGACCGGTCGCTTGTTCCCGATATACCGTTGTCAGCGAAGGAGTCATGATTCCCGCCGGTGATGGCGTCGTCGGGGAAAAGCGGCCGTGCGCGGTCAGGGTTGTTGCCGGCAGCGCAGCCGGTGGCGCCCAGCGCCAGCAGCGTCGCAAGGGCAAAGGCCGTCCATCGTTTTTGCATACCGTGATCCCTCCTCGCTTCCGAAAAACGCGCGGCAGATCGCCGCGTAAGCGTAGTTTGCGCATCCGCTGCCGAATTAGCCTCAGCAAGTTTTGCCGATGGGGGAAAATGCCGCCAACATGCGTTTTATGTTGCAATTCTTGCATGGTAAACGTATAATATATGCATGGAAAACTGCCGACAGGCACAAGGAGGACGCTTATGCAGAAATTGGACAGGCAATTCCACCTGCACTGTGTGGAGGGCGACGTGGGTCGCTACTGCATCCTGCCCGGTGATCCGGGCCGGTGTGAGCAGATCGCCCGCCATTTTGACGACGCCGTGTTCGTTTCCAGCAACCGGGAGTACAGAATCTATACCGGCACGCTGCTGGGGGAGAAGGTGTCGGTCTGCTCCACCGGTATCGGCGGTCCCTCCGCCGCCATTGCCATGGAGGAGTTGCACGCCGTGGGGGCGGACACGTTCATCCGCGTTGGCACCTGCGGCGGCATCGATCTGAACGTGCAAAGCGGCGACGTGGTCATTGCCACCGGCGCCGTCCGCTATGAGCACACCAGTCGGGAATATGCGCCCATCGAGTTTCCCGCTGTGGCGGATTTCGGCGTGGTACAGGCGCTGACGGAGTCCGCCCGGGCGCTGGGCATGCCATATCATACCGGCGTGGTGCAGTGCAAGGATTCGTTTTACGGTCAGCACGCTCCCGGCCGCATGCCGGTCAGCTATGAGCTGCTGGAAAAGTGGGAGGCATGGAAGCGCCTGGGCGTAAAGGCCAGCGAGATGGAGAGCGCGGCGCTGTTCGTGGTGGCCGCCGCGCTGGGCTGCCGGTGCGGCTCCTGCTTCCACGTGATCTGGAACCAGGAGCGGGAGGCCGCCGGGCTGGATCAGAAGATGGACGAGGGCACTGCCTCCGCCATCCGGGTGGGCGTGGAGGCGCTGAAGCGGCTCATCGCCGCCGACCGGGCGCGCTGAGAAAAGAGCGCATATCGCCGCCGAAGCGAAACGGCGGCAGGATACAGATATAGACCGTGCGCGGAGCGCAACAAAAATGTCGGGAGGGAAACGGCGATGAAAACGATCGGCAAGAAACTGACAAGCCTGCTGCTGGCGCTGTGCATGGCGCTGGTGCTGCTGCCCAATGCGGTGCCCACCGCCGAGGCGGCGACCAGCGGTGACTTTACGTATGAAGTGTCCGGCGGCAAGGCGACCATAACAGAATACACCGGCGCCGGCGGGGACAATGTGGCGATCCCCTCCACGCTGGGAGGTTACCCGGTGACGAGCATAGGGGATTACGCGTTCTACAAGCAATTCAGCGTGCACGGCGTTACGATCCCCAGCAGCGTGACGAGTATCGGTGAGGGTGCTTTTGCGCGGTCCGGCCTGACAGGCATTACAATCCCGAACAGCGTGACAAGTGTCGGAAGAGCCGCTTTTAGCTGGTGTATCTCTATTCCAAGCGTCGTTATCCCCAATAGCTTGAAAAGCATATCGGACGAGATGTTTTTTGCCTGCCACCTTTTGTGGAACGTCACGATCCCCAGCAGCGTGACAAGAATCGGGGACAGCGCCTTTCAGTACTGCAGCGATCTGGAGAAGATCACGATCCCCGGCAGCGTGACGAGCATGGGCGACGGCGTCTTTTTCGGCTGCAAAAGATTGAATAGCATCACCCTTCCCCGGAGCGTAACGAGTATGGGTGACGGCATCTTTTCCGGTTGCACCGCCTTAACGAGCGTTACCATCCCCAACAGTATCACAAATATGGGCGAGGGCGTCTTTTCCGGCTGTACCGCCTTAACGAGCTTTACCATTCCCGGTAGTGTAACGGACATAGGGGCCTATTCCTTTTCCGGCTGTAGCAGCCTGGCGAGCATGACGATCCCAAGCAGTGTGAAAACCATCGGGGCCAATGCTTTCACCGGCTGCAGCAGCCTGACGAGCGTGACGCTCCCAAGCAGTGTGAAGACCATCGGGACCAATGCTTTCACCGCCTGTATCAGCTTGACGGGCATCACAATCCCCAACAGCGTGACGACAATCGAGGACGTTGCCTTTGCCTGGTGCGGCTTGACAAGCATTACGATCCCGAGCGGCGTAAAGAGCATAGGGAACGGGGCTTTTTCGGGCTGTGTCAACTTGACCGCCATAGCGGTAGCGGCGGGGAACACGGCCTATATGAGCAAGGACGGCGTTCTGCTCAGCAAGGATCAGACCGTATTGGCCGCTTGTCCCTGCGGAAAGGCGGGAACCTATGCCATCCCCACCAGCGTGACGAGCATCGGGAGTTATGCCTTTTCCAACTGCTACAATCTGACGGGCGTCACGATCCCGAGCAGTGTGAAGAGCATCGGAGACTACGCCTTCTATGCCTGCACAGGCTTGACGAGCCTTACGCTCCCCAACAGTGTGACGAGCATCGGGGATGGTGCGCTCTCCGCCTGCATCGGTTTGACGAGCATTACCATTCCCGCCAGCTTGACGAGCATCGGTTACTGGGTGTTTGACGAATGCAGCGGCCTGACCGGCATTGAAGTGGCGGCGGGGAACACCGCCTACAGGAGCGAGGACGGCGTGCTGTTCAGTAAGGATCAAACGGTTTTGGTGGCCTATCCGGGCGGAAAATCGGGCGCCTATGTAATCCCCGCCAGTGTGAAGCGCATCGGAAACAGTGCGTTTTATTTCTGCAGCGGTTTGACCGATGTGACGATCCCGAATGGAGTAGTGAGCATAGAGAATTGGGCCTTCGCCGGGTGTACCGACCTGAGGAAAATCACCATCCCGGACGGGGTGGCGAGCATAGGGATCGGCTCTTTTTCAAGCTGCAGCAGATTGAACGCCATCCCGATTCCGGATAGCGTGACGAGCATCGGGGACGGCGCTTTTTCTGACTGCAGCAACCTGACGAGCGTGACGATTCCGGACGGCGTCACGAGAATTGGGGACGGCCCTTTTCACGGCTGCAACATGATGTACATCACGATCCCGGCTGGGGTCACAAACATCGGAGACGAGGCTTTTTCGGGCTGCAACTTGAGAAGCATCACGATCCCGGACGGGGTCACAAGCATTGGGAGGTACGCATTCGAAAGCTGCAGCAACCTGATGAGTGTGACGATCCCGGGCAGCGTAACGAGTATCGGAGAGGGCGCTTTTGAGAACTGTGGCAGATTGAAGAACATCGACACGTTCTGTGAGGCGGTTTATGTGCAGGATTACGCGAAGGAAAACGGCTTTACCACCAATATCACGCACAGCTTCACCCACTACGTTTCCGACGGCAACGTCACCTGCACGGCAGCTGGCACGCAGACCGCCAAGTGCGACTACTGCGACGTGACGGATACCGTTGTCGCTCCCGCTCTCGGCCACGATTGGGGTGAATGGGTGCAGATCAAGGCACCCACAGAGGACGAGCCGGGCGAAAAAGAACGCACCTGCAAGAGAGATCCCTCCCATGTGGAAACGAGAAAAGTTTTTTTGCAGAACGTTGCGACGACCGGCGATCTGGACGAGGACGGCGAGGTCACTGACGCGGACGCCATCTATCTCTTGATGCACCCCTTCTTCCCGGAGGATTACCCCGTCAGCGGCAGCTGCGACTATGACGGGGACGGCGAGGTCACCGATGCCGACGCCATTTACCTGCTGATGTACACCTTCTTCCCGGAGGACTATCCTCTGCCGGAGCCGACGCCGTGATCACCTCCGCCATGAAGGACGTGGGCGGCGCCGCGGCATGGGCGATCGCCAAGGCCTGCGACGGCACCTGGGGCGAGATC
>JAFTBL010000016.1 GCA_017455225.1 Oscillospiraceae bacterium | reverse complement strand
GGCATCTGCCCCTTCCAGGGCGTTTCCAAGAAAATTGACTCCGCCATCGGCATGAGCGGCGCCGTCATCTTCGTCATGACCCTGGCCAGCGCCGCCACCTGGCTGATCTACACCTACGTCATGGTCCCCAACAACCTGGAGTTCCTGACCACCATCATCTTCATCCTGGTCATCGCCGCTCTGGTCCAGTTCGTGGAGATCTTCCTGAAGCGCTACATGCCCGCCCTGTACCAGGCTCTGGGTGTGTACCTGCCCCTGATCACCACCAACTGCATCGTGCTGGCCGCCACCATCCTGAATGTGGACAACGGCTACTCTTTCCTGGAGGCATGCGTCAACGGCTTCTCCGCCGGCGTGGGCTTCGCTCTGGCGCTGATCATCTTCTGCGGCGTGCGCAAGGCCGTGGAGAACGCCAAGCCCCCCAAGTGCTTTGAGGGCCTGCCCATCACCCTGGTGGCCGCCGCCCTCACCAGTCTGACCTTCATGAGCTTCACCGGCATGGCCGAGAAGCTGTTCGGCGGTTAAGGAGGGACGAAAATGAGTGGAGTAACTACTGCTGTTGTGGCGCTGAGCGCCATCGGCGCCCTCTGCGCCCTGATCCTGGTCATCGCCTCCAAGTACATGGCCGTCCCCGAGAATGAGAAGTTCCCCGCCATCCGCGCCTGCCTGCCCGGCGCCAACTGCGGCGCCTGCGGCTATGCCGGCTGCGACGGCTATGCCAATGCCCTAGCCGAGGGCACCGAGACCCGCACCAACCTGTGCGTCCCCGGCGCCAGCGGCGCCGCCGCCGCAGTGGCGGAGGTCATGGGCGTGGCCGCCGAGGAAGTGGTCAAGCAGGTGGCCTTCGTCAAGTGCAACGGCGACTGCGAGAAAGCCCAGCACAAGTATGAGTACGAGGGCCTGAACACCTGCTTCGCCGCCAACAGCCTGTTCGCCGGCGAGTGGTCCTGCCCCAGCAGCTGCCTGGGCTACGGCGACTGCGAGAACGCCTGCCCCAGCGACGCCATCCATGTGGTCAACGGCGTTGCCAAGGTGGACATCCGCAAGTGCACCGGCTGCGGCATCTGCACCCGCACCTGCCCCAAGAAGATCATCTCCCTGCGCAAGTTTGCCGAGGAGAAGGTCCAGGTCCGCTGCAGCAACACCGAGGCCGGCGGCGTGGCCCGCAAGTCCTGCGCCGTGGCCTGCATCGGCTGCAAGAAGTGCGAGAAGACCTGCCAGCACGACGCCATCCATGTGGTCAACAACCTGGCTGTCATTGACCACGATAAGTGCATCGGTTGCGGTGAGTGCGTGGAGGTCTGCCCCCAGAACGTGCTTGTCAAGTTCTGAACCAAGCTTTGAACTCCGCCCGGTCCCCGGGCGGAGTTTTTTTCTCGGAGGAAAGCTTGTCCATGAAGGATAAAGCGAAAAACAAAAAACGGGCCGATCTGATCCTCATCGGCGCGCTGCTGCTGCTGGCTCTGGTCATGGGCGGCTGGCTGCTGCTGACAAGGCAGACAGGCGCCCGGGTGGTGGTGTATGTGGACGGCGAGGCTCAGGCCTCCTATCCGCTGGACAAGGATACCCGGGTCACGTTGCGGCACCCCAACGGCTCCTACAACGAGCTGGTGATCGAAAACGGCGTGGCCGACGTGGTGGAGGCGGGCTGCCCGGACAAGATCTGCGTGATGATGCACGCTATTCGCTACGACGGGGAGAGCATCATCTGCCTGCCCAACCGCACGGAGATCCGCATCGAGGGAGGAGAGCCGTCCGGGACGGACACCATCGTGCCATGAAGACGAAAAAGCTGACCACCCTGGCGCTGCTCACCGCCGGGGCCATGATCCTCTCCTATGTGGAGTCCATGATCCCTTCCATCGGCATCCCGGGGGTCAAAATGGGCCTTGCCAACATCGCAGTGATCTTCGCCCTGTACCGGCTGGGCTGGCGGGAGGCCTTGGGGATCTCTCTGGTGCGGGTGTTCATGGTGAGCATGCTCTTCGGCAGCATGAGCGCGCTGCTGTACTCTCTGGCGGGG
>JAFTBL010000228.1 GCA_017455225.1 Oscillospiraceae bacterium | reverse complement strand
CTTGTAGCCGGCGTCCTCCACGGCGCGGCGCAGCGTCTCGCCGTCCGTTTCGCCCTGCACGGTGGCGCACTTGCCCTCCAGATCCACGGCCACGTCGCCGTCTGCCACGGCCCGCAGCGCCTTTTCCACCCGGGCGGCGCAGTGCTTGCACATCATGCCCTCGATCGTCAGCTTCTTTTCCATAGCAAGTCCTCCCTGTGCTGTTGCAGAATTCGTTCGGGTAGAGGATACAGCATTTTCCCCCGGCTGTCAAGTCAGCGCTTGTACCCCGGGCGTACCGCCAGCGCCGCCAGCAGGGAGAACAGCATGGCGGCGGCGATGCCGCCGGCAGTGGCGCTCAGCCCGCCGGTCAGCACGCCCAGCACGCCCCGCTCCGCCACAGCCTTTGCCACGCCCTTGGCCAGCGTGTACCCAAAGCCCAGCAGCGGCACCGTGGCGCCGGCGCCGCCCCAATCCACCACGTACTGATACACGCCCACCGCCTGCAGCGCAACGCCTGCCACCACGTAGGCGGTCAGGATCCGGGCGGGGGTCAGGTTGGTGCGGTCGATGAGGATCTGCCCCACGGCGCACAGGATGCCGCCGCAGAGGAACGCGTTCACGTAATCCATGCTCTATGCCTCCTTCTCGGCGGAAAATACCACCGCGTGACAGATGGACGGGATGCTGCCGCCCTGAAAGGTGGAGGTGGGGGAGAGCAGCGCCCCGGTGGGGGCGAACACCACCCGGTGCAGCCGCCCCTGCCGCATGGCCTGCAGCAGATACCCGTTCAGCACGGCGGCGCTGCATCCGGCGCCGCTGCCTCCGGCGTGCATGTCCTGTCCCTTCCGGTCGTACAGCAGCAGTCCGCAATCGGTGTAGTTGCGCATGTCATAGCCGTCCCGCTCCATCAGCTCCGTCACCGCCTTGTGCCCCAGCTCCCCCAGATCGCCGGTGACGATGAGGTCGTAGTCCTGGGGCTTGGTGCGGGTGTCCTCGAACAGGGCGGACAGGGTGTCGATGGCGGCGGGAGCCATGGCGGCGCCCATGTTGGCCGCGTCGGTGATGCCCATGTCCACCATCCGCCCCGCCACGGCGTGGGTCACGTAGGGCCCCTCGCCCTGAGCGCCCAGGATGCAGCAGCCGGCGGCGGTGGCCGTCCACTGGGCGGTGGGGGTGCGCTGGCTGCCGTAGGGGATGGGGGCGCGGTACTGCCGCTCGGCGGTGCAGAAGTGGGAGGAGGTCACAGCCCCCGCCAGCGAGGCAAAGCCCCCGTCAATGAGCATGGCGCCCAGCGCCAGCCCCTCCCCCATGGTGGAGCAGGCGCCGTAGATGCCGAAATAGGGCACGCCGAACTCCCGCAGGCCGAAGCTGGAGCCGATGCACTGGTTCAGAAGATCCCCGGCGAAGAGGTAATCCAGCGCCTCCGGCTGCAGCTTGCCCTTGCCCAGCGCCCGGCGCACCGCCCGGCGCTGCATCTCCGATTCGCCCAGCTCCCACGTTTTCTGGGCGAAGAAGGGGTCGTCGTCCAGCTCGTCAAAATAGGCGCTCAGGGGGCCCTGCCGCTCCATCCGTCCGCCCACGGCGGCGTAGGATACCACGCTGGGGCTGCGGCCGAAGCCCACTGTCCGCCGCCCGATCCGTTTGCTGTTCACATCCGTTCACCTCGCGTATCGTTTGTGTCAGTATGCCCCGGCGACGGAAAAATATGAAAAAAGACGCTAGGAGGCGTCTTTGTGTGTGAAAAAAAGCATCGCAGATTTCGCGGCGCGCACGCCGCGAAGATATGAGATCGTCATTTGCCGCGGCGTGCACGGGGCAAATGACACTTCTCAGACTACGAAGTGTGCGAATTGTTCGCCAGAGGCGAACAATGAGTGCGCGAAGTAGGCTGCCATCCCTTTGTCAAAAAACGGCGTAGCCGCTTTTTGACAGGCAAAGGCCCCGGGGGGCGTCTTTGCGCAAAAGGCACGCATTGGGACTGGAAAACAGCGGTGCGGGCGTGTATAATAGGGGACAGAAGCGATCAAAGGAGAATCGGCATGGAAGAATTGCGCAGCTTTGGATATATCTGCCCCAAGTGCGGCAAGGCGGTGCTGGGCAGCCGCACGGCCTTCGCCCTGTCCGCCGCCGCGGCGCGGATCGAGTGCGAGTGCGGCGGCTCGGAGCTGGACATCGCCACCGACGGCGCCAAGTTCCGGCTGGAGGTGCCCTGCGGACTGTGCGGCGGCAGCCACACGGCGGAATGCGGCGCCGACGCGGTGCTGCAGGGCCGGGGCGTGGGTCTTGCCTGCCCGCAGACCAAGCAGATCTGCTGCTACGCCGGGGAGCCGGAGCGGGTGCGCGCGGCCATGGAGGAGCTGGCCGTGCAGGCGGAAAAGGAGAAGGCGGGGAAGGACGAGTCCTTTACCGACAACGTGATCATGTACGAGGTGCTGTCGGAGCTGAAGGAGATCGCCGCCCGGGGCGGTATCTCCTGCACCTGCGGCAGCAGAGCCTACACCATGCAGGTGCGCCGCGCCTGCGTGGATCTCACCTGCGCCGCCTGCGGCGGCAAGCTGCGGCTGGGCGCCGCCACCGACGAGGATCTGGACCGGCTGTGCTGCCAGCTCACGCTGACCATCAAGGGGCGTTCCTGACGCTCATTCCCAGGTCTGCCACACCTCCGGGCAGTAGCCCACGGTGGCCTGCCGCCCGTTGCGCACGATGGGGGCGCGGAACAGCCACGGGTGCTCCAGCAGCGCCAGCTCCGCGTCCTGCGGTGTGCGGTAGTCCATGTAGAGCTCCTTGTAGTCCCGGCTGTCCCTGTCCACCAGCGCGTCGTAGCCCACGGCGGCCTTCACGCTGCGGTATTCCCCGGCGCTGAGCCCCTTGGTGCGCAGGTCGACGTATTGGTACTTGATGCGCCGTTCCTTGAACCAGCGCTCCGCTTTTTTGCTGTCAAAGGATTTGGACGAGCCGAAGATCTGGACATTCATTTGCATCAACTCCTGTGAAAATGTAGAAGGGGGAACGTATCATGGAGGAAAAGATCCGCCGTCTGAAGGAATGGATCGACGGCAGCGACAACATCGTGTTTTTCGGCGGCGCCGGGGTATCCACCGAAAGCGGGATCCCCGATTTCCGCAGCGTGGACGGCCTGTACCACCAGCAGTACCGCTATCCGCCGGAAACCATTCTGAGCCACACGTTCTACGTGCGCCAAAAGGAGGAGTTCTACCGCTTTTACCGTGCCAAGCTGCTCGCGCCGGACGCCATGCCCAACGCCGCCCACAGGAAGCTTGCAGAGCTGGAGCGCATGGGCAAGCTGAAGGCGGTCATCACCCAGAACATCGACGGACTGCACCAGAAGGCGGGCAGCCGGGAGGTGCTGGAGCTCCACGGCAGCGTGCTGCGCAACCACTGCGAGCGGTGCGGCCGCGCCTATGGGCTGGAGGCGGTGCTGGGCAGCACCGGCGTGCCCAAATGCGCCTGCGGCGGCGATATGAAGCCGGACGTGGTGCTGTATGAGGAGGGGCTGGACGAGGACGTGATGGCCAAGGCCGTGCACTACATCCGTCAGGCGGATATGCTGATCGTGGGCGGCACGTCGCTGGTGGTGTATCCGGCGGCGGGACTGGTGCGGTACTACCGGGGCCATAAGCTGACGGTCATCAACAAGGGCGACGTGGGTCTTGCCGCCGATCTGGTCATCGACGGAGCCATCGGGCAGGTTCTGAGCCAAGTATAACACGGCGCGCCCGGAGGGACAAGAGGGCGGGGGAGAGAAAAACTTTCCCCGCCGGCACTTGACAAAAAGGCGTCGCGTGGTATAATAGTCAAGCGCTTCCATCAGAAGGGGCAGCATGCGGGCGTGCTGGAACAGGCAGACAGGCAAGCTTGAGGTGCTTGTGTTCGTAAGGACGTGCGGGTTCAAGTCCCGCCGCCCGCACCACCTTTTTCAAGGCGGCACGGCGCCCCCTCT